>NZ_JAZDUE010000011.1:0-202309 GCF_036350515.1 Gordonia prachuapensis
TGATGATTTCGACGTCCAGGCGGCGCCTCGCTTCGTTGGCGTCGTCGCAGGTACATCCAGTACCTGCTCCTCCGCCGCCTCGCGATGCATCCACCTGGACCGCCGAACTCATGAAACGAATTTCCGATGCGGGACACCAGGTTCCGATCGCCCCACGGCGGCCCGGATCGCACTCAGCCCAGGTCGCCTCCGGCGACGGGCAGGACCGTACCGGTGATGTAGGACGCCTCGTCGGACGCGAGGAAGGTGATCGCGGCGGCCTGCTCGTCGAGCGTGCCGTACCGATGCATCAGGCCCGATGCCAGAGTCTGGTCGATGTGGGCCTGGAACCACTGCTGTTCGGTGGCGTCGGCCGGTTCGGGCGTACCGCGCGAGATCCGCCGCGGCGGCGCTTCGGTCCCGCCGGGTGCGGTGGCGACCACGCGGATTCCGTCCTCGGCATATTCCATCGCCAGCGACGCGGTGATCGCGTTGATGCCGCCTTTTGCCGCCGAGTACGGGATCCGATTGATTCCGCGGGTGGCCGCCGACGACACGTTGACGATGACACCGGCTCCGCGCCGGACCATCGACGGCAAGGCGGCGCGGCATGCGAACAGAGTGGTCATCAAGGAGCGGTCGATCTCGGCGCGGATCTGGTCGTCGGTGAACTCGGTGAACGGCTTGAAGTTGATCGCACCACCCACATTGTTGATCAGCACATCGATGCGTCCATGTGCGGCGAGCGCCGCCGCCACCACCGATTCGGCGCCGGCGTAGGTCTCGAGGTCGGCGATCGCTGGTGTCGCGGCAGGACCGGTCGTGGCGAGTTCGTCGGCCAGCTCGGTCACGAGATCCGAGCGGTCGGCCAACACCACCTTGCCGCCCTCGGCACTGATCCTGCGTGCGGTCGCCGCACCGATACCCTGGGCGGCGCCGGTGACCACCACGACCTTTCCGGCGAATCGGCCGGGGGTGACGAAACGCGGCCGGTGGGCGGCGAGTTCGTCGGCCATCGCCCTGCGCATCGTCTGTTTGGAGCGGTCGGCGTGCGCGGAGATGAGCGTGCGGGCGGCGTCGCGGTCACCGGATTCGAACGCGGTGACGATGTCGACGTGATCCTGTGCGCAGAGTGGGTGACACCAGGTGGCGTGGCGGAGCACCTCGCTCATCCGGCCCTTCACACCGAGCGCCTGATACGCCTCCAACAGGTGGGAGTTGCCGGTCAGGCTGAACAGATAGTCGTGGAAATTGGCGTTCGTCTCGGTGTATTCGGCGGCATCGACGAATTGGTCGCCGTCGACGAACGGCAACGTCGTCTCTGCGAGCAGCCGGTATCCCGCGAGCTGCTGGCTGGTCAGTCGGCCGAAGGTCAGTTCGAGCGCGCCGAGTTCCAGAGCCGCACGGGCTTCGAAGAGCGCGTCGGACTCGTGGATGGCCGGATGCTCCTCACCGATCTGGTAGCCCTCCGATGCGACCGTCGGCGCAGCCGTATCCGGTTGCTCGACAGGCATTTCGGGTATCAACCCGGTGGGGGAGACTGCGGTGGGTGCGGACGCTGTGTCGGTCGGATGCAGAACGGTGACGCCGGCCGGCGCGAACATCTCCTGTCCGGCGATGCCGCGTGCCTGGATCGGGATGAGGCGACCGTCATCGGGGTCAACGGCGGCGTCCGAACCCGAAGCGGTCCAGACGGTTTGGCCCGCGATGCACAGCCGGGTGTCGTCGTCGGCCGGAGGTGCCGTCGCCTCGGGCCAGGCGGCGATGTCACTGGCGGGCAGCGTGATCTGGCCGGCGATCGCCCGGGCGTCGGGCGCCTCGATCAGGGCGTCCTGGGTGACGGTCACCGAAAGGGCAGCGGCCGCCTCGGTCGCGACCTCGGGCTCGGTCGTCGCCGCGGCCGCGGGAACCGCGAGCGCGAACTTCTCGTAGTAGAAGCCGGTTGGGTCGATGCCCTCGTCGGTGACGTGTTTGCGTACCGACTCCACCATCGGTGGCGGACCACAGAGGTAGATGGCGACGTCGCCGTCGTAGAGGTGGTCCGGCTCGATCAGGCTCATCACGTAGCCCTTGTTGGCGGCGGCGCTCTGCGGGTCGGAGACGCAGTGGTCCCAGGTGAATCCGGGCAGTTCGCGCGCGAAGTACTCGATCTCGTCGAGGGCCACCAGGTCGATGTCGGTGGAGACACCGTAGATCAGATGCACCTTGCGGCGACTGTTGTCGTCGTGCAGCTTTCGCAGCATCGACAGGATCGGCGCCAATCCGGTGCCGCCGGCCAGGAGCAGGACCGGTCGACTCGCCTCACGCAGGAAGAACGAACCGTGCGGACCGGTGAACGTGATCGACTCGCCGCGCCGGGCGCGATCGGTCAGGTAGGTGGACATCGCGCCGCCCGGTGACAGTTTCACGAGGAAGACCAGTCGCTCCTCGTGGGGTCCGTTGGCGAAGGAGTACGACCGCGACAGCAGTCCGCCCTCACCGTCGTCGGTACCGGGCACCGCGATGTTGACGTATTGGCCGGGCAGGAAGGCCAGATCTCCACGGTTGGGGATCTCGATCCCGAGCCGCATCGTGGAATCCGACAGCCGCTCGATGTCGACCACGGTTCCGGTGAACGTGGCGGCCTGTGTCTTGGCGACATCGGAGGTGGCCGAGATCTGCAGGATCAGATCGGTTCTCGGCTTCATGCTGCACGGCAGGGCATAACCCTCGGCGGACTCGGACTCCGACAGGGCATCCTCGATGTAGGTGCCGCCGTCGTAGTCTCCCGACTCGCAGAACGCCTTGCAGGTGCCGCACGCACCGTCGCGGCAGTCGAGAGGGATGTTGATCCGCTGACGGTAGGAGGCGTCGGCGACGGTCTGATCCTCGCGACAGGTGATGAACCGTGTGACACCGTCCTCGAAGGCAAGTGCGACCTGGTGCGTCGGTGCGTCCGCACCGGTTGCGGCAGCGGTGTTTCGGTCGGTCGTGACAGTCATCTGCTCGGATCCTAGAAGTGGTAGACGTCGACCACGTGATGGATGTAGTCGTTCTTGAGGACGATCGTCTTGCGCCGGATCAGCGGTTGCTCACCGGAGAAGTCGATCGTGTAGAACGAGGTCCCGTAATAGGGGTCCACCGTGTGATACCGGAAATACATGGTGTGCCAGTTGAATCGGACGTCGACGAGGTCGCCGCGCCGTTCGATGACCTCGACGTTGCTGATGTTGTGGCTGGTCCGGGGCTCGGGCAGAGATGTCGCCGACGATCGCTCGGTTCGGATGCGGAACACCCGGTCCTCGAGACCGCCCTTGTTGGGGTAGTAGATCAGCGAGATCTCGCGCTGGGGATCCTCGGTGAGCCGGTCGGCGTCGTCCCAGGACGGCATCCAGTAGACGACGTCGTCGGCGTAGCAGTCGAGCCACTTCTCGAACTCGCGGTCGTCGAGATAGCGGGCCTCGCGGTAGAGGAACTGCTCGATCATGTTCTGGGTGATGAGCTTTCCCTCCGAGGAGGGTACCTGGGTGGGGGTGGGCTGGGTGGTGGTCATGGGATGTCCTGTTCGGGGTTTGGCGGTCTGGTCTCGAGGTCTCGATACGCCCTCGGCTAGCGCCTCGGGCTACTCGACCGGCGAAGGGGCTAGCGCCTCGGGCTACTCGACCGGCGAAGAGGCCGGCGGTGGGGCCGGCGCCTCGGGCTACTCGACCACCGAAGGATCGGCTTCTTCCGCGGCCGCGGCCTTGCGCATCGTGTCCAGCCAGTAGCCGTGCTGCACCGGATACAGGCCCTCGTCCTCGTTCTTCATGCCCGCCGAGATGACCCCGGTCATGCCGAGGGTCTCGGCGACCTCGTCGGGGCCGGTGAGCCAGTGTTCGGCGCCGCGGCTCATGTCGTTCCACGGCGCTGCCTGCGCGCGGAAGGTGAGTTGGCAGGACCGGAACTCCTCGAGGTCGTCGGGGGTCGCCATGCCGGAGGCGTTGAAGAAGTCCTCGTACTGCCGGATCCGGTGGGAGCGGGCGGCATCGCTCTCACCCTTCGGGGCGATGCAGTAAATGGTGACCTCGGTCTTGTCTGGCGCGATCGGCCGGAAGTGGCGGAT
Source organism: Gordonia prachuapensis (assembly GCF_036350515.1). NCBI lineage: Bacteria > Bacillati > Actinomycetota > Actinomycetes > Mycobacteriales > Gordoniaceae > Gordonia > Gordonia prachuapensis. Next base: position 4,061 of record NZ_JAZDUE010000011.1, read on the forward strand.
CTGCGTCGAGAACTGGTCCATCAGATACACATTCGGATACAGGCACAGATTGCGCGACCCCTTCACCATGAACTCGCCCTTGGCGTCGCCGAACTGCTCCTTGAGTTCGTCCATCTTGTCCCACAACGGACGATCCTGAGGATTCGCCGCCCAGGTCCACAGGCACAGATGGCCGTTGGGGTAGGACCAGTACCCGCCGCCGGACTTGCCCCAGCCGCCGGCGTCGAGCGCCTTGGTCTCGTTCTTGGACTCACCGGTGGATCGCCGTGAGGTGGTCGCCGCGTAGTTCCAGTGCGTCGCCGTCACGTGGTAGCCGTCGGCGCCGTTCTCCGCCTGGACCTTCCAGTTGCCGTCGAAGGTGTAGGTGGAGGCGCCGCGCAGCACCTCGAGACCGTCGGGTGACTGGTCGACCAGCATGTCGATCACGAGGCGGGTGTCGCCGAGGTGCTCATCGAGGTCGAGCACATCGGGGTTGAGGCTGCCGAACAGGAAACCGCGGTAGCTGTCGAACCGAGCCACCTTGGTGAGGTTGTGCGACCCGTTGACGTTGAAGGTCTCCGGGTAGCCGGCGCCGTAGGGGTCCTTCACCTTGAGCAGGGTGCCGTCGTTGCGGAAGGTCCAGCCGTGGAACGGACAGGTGAGGGTCATCCGGTTGTCCGTCTTACGGCGGCAGATCATCGCGCCGCGGTGGGCGCAGGCGTTGATCAGGCAGTGCAGTTCGCCGTCCTTGTCACGCGTGATCATCACGGGCTGCCGCCCGATGTAGGTCGTGAAGTAGTCGCCCGGATTGGGCACCTGGCTCTCGTGCGCCAGGTAGATCCAGTTGCCCTCGAAGATGTGTTTCATCTCGAGTTCGAAGATGTCCTCGTCGGTGAAGATGCGGCGATTGGCCCGATAGATGCCGGCCTCGCGGTCGTCGATGACGGCATCTTCGAGGACCGAGTGCACGTGCTGCAGGTTGTCGGTGATCGACGCGGTCATGTCCTACCTCCAAGAGATGTGGGCTGTCTCCTGCACTCTCGCACTGCGTGGTGGCGATCACACCCGGGCAAACGCTAGTCCTGACCTAGGACAATATTGATAACTGACATCGATCAATTGTAGGAAAATGTGTCCTTGTCTCGTATGGATTGCCGTCCTACCGTGGATTCAGACGTGGTGCCGATCACAATGCACTCCGTCGTGAGACATCGGGACCCGAGGCACACAGAAAGTTCGCGCAACATGGAGCTACGGCATCTCCGCTACTTCGCGGCCGTCGCCGAGACCTGCCATTTCGGGCAGGCGGCCCAGCAGCTGCATGTCGCGCAGCCCGCGCTGTCCTACGCGATCCGCCAACTCGAAGCCGAGCTCGACGTCACGCTCTTCACGCGGACGACGCGGCAGGTCTCCCTCACCCCCGCCGGGGAATACCTACAGGCCGAGGCTGCCCGGATACTCGGGCGCGTGGACGACGCCGTTGACGGTGTGCGACGCATCGCCGCCGGCCGAAGCGGCCTGATCCGGCTCGGGCTGACGGGCATCGCGGCGTTCTCCCATCTGCCGCGCATCGCCCGCGTCGTCAAGCGCGAGCTGCCCGATGTCGACCTGGAGATCAGTTCGGACATGCTGACCCCGGCCCAGTGCGACGGCTTGCGCGCGCTGAGCATCGATCTCGGTGTGCTGCGCCCGCCCGTGGTGGGCGAGGGTATCGACACCCGGATGATCGACGTCGAGCCCATGGTGCTCGCGGTGTCGGTGGATCACCGTCTCGCGATGGAGCCGGTGGTGTCGGTCGGCGATCTGCGCAACGAGATGTTCGTGATGTATGACAGCCGCGATTCCGCGGTCAACGATGCGACCTTGCGGACCTGTCACCAGGCGGGGTTCGTGCCCCAGCGTGCGCACCGGGCGCCCGGGACCGCCGTCCTGCTTGCCCTCGTCGCCGCGGGCATGGGGGTGGCCGTGGTACCGGCGTCGATCCGCTCGCTTCCGCTGGAAGGCCTGGTCGTTCGCGATCTCGTCGACGCGGGCAGTGTCGAACTGGCACTCGCGTGGCGAACAGACCAGGACAACCCCGTCGTCGATGCGGTCGGTGAGGTGATCGCGGCCGCGTTCGGTGCGGACGTGACAACCGGAGCGCATCCCACCAACGACGTCTACTTGGGAGAGTCAAGATGAAAATAACTGCAGTGGAGGCGATCCCGTTCTCCATTCCGTATTCGAAGCCGTTGCGATTCGCATCCGGTGAGGTGCATGCCGCCGAACACGTCCTGGTCCGGGTGCGCACCGACGACGGCATCGTCGGGGTCGCCGAGGCCCCGCCGCGGCCGTTCACCTACGGAGAGACGCAGGACGGCATCATCGCGGTGATCGAGAAGGTGTTCGCACCCCAGATCGTCGGCCTGACCTTGCTCGAACGGGAGGTCGTCACCACCCGGCTGGCCCGCACAGTCGGGAATCCGACCGCGAAATCCGCAGTGGACATGGCGATCTGGGATGCGTTGGGAAAATCCCTCGGAATGCCGGTGGCCGACCTGCTCGGCGGCTACACCGACCGCATGCGGGTCAGCCACATGCTCGGATTCGACGATCCGGCCACCATGGTCGCCGAGGCCGAGAAGATGCGGGATGTCTACGGCATCAGCACATTCAAGGTGAAGGTCGGGCGTCGTCCCGTCCATCTCGACACCGCGGTGGTCCGGGCCCTGCGCGAGCGGTTCGGCAACAGCGTCGACCTGTACGTCGACGGCAACCGCGGATGGACGCCGTCCGAATCCGCGCGGGCGATGAAGGACATGGCCGACCTCGATCTGCTGTTCGCCGAGGAACTCTGCCCGGCCGACGACGTGATCGGCCGGCGGTGGCTCGTCGGCCAACTCGACGTGCCCTTCATCGCCGACGAATCGGTGCCGACGGCAGCCGACGTCACCCGCGAGATCCTCGCGGGAGCGGCGACCGCCATCAGCATCAAGACCGCCCGCACCGGATTCACGGCGTCGCGACGAGTCCATCACCTCGCGGAAGGACTCGGCCTGGAGGTGGTGATCGGCAACCAGATCGACGGACAGGTCGGCACCGCCTGCGCGCTGGCGTTCGGGTCGGCGTTCGAGTCCACCTCACGCAATGCGGGCGAGCTCTCCAACTTCCTGGACATGACCGACGACCTGCTCACGATACCTCTCCGGATCAGTGACGGGTATCTGCACCGATCAGCTTGCGCCGGAATCGGATTCGAGATCGACCCGGACAAGCTGGCCCACTACCGACTCGATCGGAGCTGACGATGCTATTTCACGTGCGGATGGACGTCCACATCCCGACCGACCTCGATCCCGACGTGCGTGCCGAGATCGTGGCGCGCGAGAAGGGGTATTCGCAGGATCTGCAGCGCAGTGGCAAGTGGCCGCACATCTGGCGCATCGTCGGCGAATACTCCAACTTCTCCATCTTCGACGTCACCGACAACGACGAACTGCACGAGATCCTGTCCGGCCTCCCATTGTTTCCCTACATGGACATCGCGGTGACCCCCCTGGCCACCCACCCATCGGATATCGCTGCGGGCTGACCGGCCCCCTCCCACAGCGCCAGCCCACGGGCCACATCAAGAAGGAGCACGACCCATGACCGACACCAGTTTCGACACCGAGGTCAACGCCAAGGCGGCGGAGTCCGGCGCCAACGCATCCGCCCGTTTCCGTGAGCGTATGGCCGGCGCCGGCACGCGTTCCGGCGTCGTCGACACCGCGCGGGTCGACCATCTCGCGTCCAAGGTCATCAAGGCGATCAACGACATCGTCATCGACGACAAGGTCAGCTACGAGGAGTACAACGCGCTCAAGGCATGGCTGATCAAGGTGGGCGAGGACGGCGAATGGCCGCTCTTCCTCGATGTCTGGGTCGAGCACTCCGTCGAAGAAGTGGCCAGCGCCCACCGCGAGGGCAGCAAGGGCACCATCGAGGGTCCGTACTACCTGGACGGCTCACCCGAGCTGGGGTGGAACGGAACCATCCCGATGCGCGACGATGAACCCGGCACCCCGATGGTGTTCTCCGGTCAGGTCCGTGCCGTCGACGGCACCCCGCTCACCGGAGCGAAGATCGAACTGTGGCACGCCGACGATCTCGGCTTCTATTCGCAGTTCGCGCCCGGACTCCCGGAGTGGAACCTGCGCGGCACCTGGACGGCCAACGAGGACGGCCGGTTCGAGATCCACAGCCTGCGTCCGGCGCCGTATCAGATCCCGACCGACGGTGCCTGCGGCCAGCTCATCGCGGCCGCCGGTTGGCATGCCTGGCGTCCGGCGCACCTGCACTTCAAGGTGAGCGCTCCCGGCTACGAGCTGATCACCACGCAGCTCTACTTCCCGGGCGACCCGCACAATGACGACGACATCGCATCGGCGGTCAAGCCGGAGCTCATGCTGGACCCGCACGACATCCCGAACGGCGAAGGCGTCGCGGTGGAGTACGACTTCGTGCTCGACCCGGAGCGCTGAACGCGTGCTCGTCGCCCCGACGTCACTGGTGGCCGCCACGTCGTCCGACGCTCTCGTCGCCGCACGGCGACAGGCGCAGGCGTGGCGATCACCGGAGATGGCGATCGCCGACCGCGATCTGACCGACGCCGCGTTGAGTGACCTCGCGGTCACGGCGGAGGGCGTAGGGGAGGATTCGTTCGGCCGTGCCGTGTCGGCGATCCAGGCGGCGCGGTCCGGACGATTTCCCGTCATCCCGCACATCGATGCGGCGACAGAGATATTCCGGAGCTTCCTGTCGCATGACCTGATCGACGGATGGGTCTACGTCCGCGAATCCGACGGGCATCTACACCCGTATCTGGTCACCGACATCACCATGGAGCATGCCGACCGCACCCACGGTGCCCGGATCAAGATCACCATGGAGGCCGACAACGCAACGGTGAAGCGGCCGTCGCGCAAACCCCGGGTGTTGTTGTTCGAGGCCACCGAAGTCGTCGGCAAGGTTCCCGCCGACGTCCTCGCGGCCGGCGGGGCCTACAAGGAGACCCGAGAGCTGAAGGCTGCGTACGAAACCCGCCGCAACGACTACCGCGACATCATCGACAACGGGTTCGGCAGACAGTTCCGGTTCACCGGCCGGGTGATCCGGACCGACGACTACCGGTCGCCGAACACACGGGAGAACCGCAAGGTCGTCCACGACGTCGCGCCCGGCGAGATCGCCGCGTTGCGGATGGTGGCGCCGTCGATCCTGTTCTCGGACAGCGTCGCCGGGGATGGCGCCTACGGCCCCGTCCCGGTCATCACCGCCGTCCGGGTCTTCGACCTCGGCGCGCAGGACTTCCTCGACGTCAACACCGCCGACCTGCGGTCCTACGAGTACGACGCCCACCTACAGGACAAGCTGGTGTTGCCCGACGAGCAGCGGGAACTGCTCAACATCCTCACCACCGACATCTCCGTCTTCACCGGCGACATCATCGACGGCAAGTCGGCGGGCAACGTCATCCTGGCGAAAGGCCGACCGGGAGTGGGGAAGACGCTGACGGCCGAGGTGTACGCGGAAGTGACGGGACGTCCGCTGTACTCCATCCATTCCGGCTCGCTCGGGGTGACCGCCGAACTGGTCCGCAAGAACCTCGAGGTGATCTTCGACCGCGCGAAGCGGTGGGACGCGGTCCTGCTGCTCGACGAGGCCGATGTGTTCGTGATGGAACGTGGACTCGACCTCGCGCAGAACGCGATCGTCGCCGAGTTCCTGCGCACCCTGGAGTATTTCGACGGCCTCCTGTTTCTCACGACCAACCGGGTCGACGGCGTCGACGAGGCGATACTCGCGCGCTGCGCCGCGGTCATCGAGTACCAGCCACCCGGCCCCAAGGATGCCCGCGAGATCTGGCAGATCCTGGCGGCCGGCAACGACGTCGCCCTCGGCGAGGAACTGCTCGACGACCTCGTCGGCGGATTTCCCGACATCACCCCGCGTGACATCAAGATGCTGCTTCGCCTCGCGTTGCGGATGGCGCGGCACCGCGGTGTGGAACTCGAGCCGTCGGTGTTCGCGAGCAGCGCGGTGTTCCGCGGCTTGCACTACCTGCCGGTGAGCGAGCGCTGACGCCTACCCTCGAACTCGTGGAGTATCCCTTCGAGATCGTCTCGCTGTTGGTGTCGCCGCGCCACGCGTACTTCGGCAGGCCGAAGGACGGGCCGGCCGACGAGGTCGAGACGTCTACACCGGAGCAGGTGGAGATCGTCGCGGACAAGGGCATTCGCGGCGACCGCTTCTTCGGGGTCCGTGCGCACACCGAAGCGGCGGTCACCTTCCTGGCGCTCGAGGCGTGGCAGGCCGCGGCCGGGGACGTCGATCCGGTCGTCGCGCGCCGCAACGTCGTCGTCCGAGGACTCGAACTCGATCCGCTGCGGGGCAGGGAGTTCACCATCGACACCGGCGACGGGCCGGTGCGGTTCCGCGGCGGACGGCCTGCGCATCCGTGCTCGTGGATGGACACCGTTGCCGGCGACGGGACCCGTAAGGCATTGATCGGGCGCGGCGGCCTTCGAGCCCAACCGCTCTCGTCCGGCCTCCTTCGGGTCGGGTCGGCGGTGATCGGCGCGGACGTCGAACTCGACGCCGCCCGCGCGGCCGATCAGGTGAAGCGGGCCCAGCCGTTGTAGGTTGGATTCGATTGGGTGAGCGGAGATCTCGATACGGTGACTCGCCTAGCGGCTCGCCACCTACTCGATCAGCGGAACAGGCGCCTCCCCCCCGTTGGTCGAGTAGCCGGCGAGCCCCCGCCCCCCGATGGTCGAGTAGCCGGCGAGCGGCAGCGAGTCGGCGTATCGAGACCTCGTGACCCGTCAACCCGCCAGCGAGCGCAGGAAGAACCGCAGATTCGCCGGCTTCTCGGCAAGTCGGCGCACGAAGTAGCCGTACCACTCGGTGCCATACGGGATGTAGACCCGAACCCGGGCGCCCTCGGCGGCCAGCCGACGCTGCTCGTCCGCGCGGATGCCGTAGAGCATCTGGTGTTCCCAGCTGTCGGGTGCCCGGTCGAACTCGTCGGCGGTGGCGCGAGCCGCATCGATGATCACCGGATCGTGGCTGGCGATCATCGGATAACCGTTGCCCTTCATCAGGATTCGCAGGCACCGCAGATACGACTCGTCGATCAGGGCACGGGTGGGATAGGCGACCGAAGCCGGCTCCGCATAGGCACCCTTGCACAACCGGATGCGTGCGCCCGACTCCGCGAACTCGACGCAGTCGTCCTCGGTCCGCCGGAGGTAGGCCTGCAGCACGGTTCCCACCTCGGGGAAGTCACGCCGGAGGCTCCGGACGATGTCGAGGCGTCCGTCGACCGTCGTGTGATCCTCGGCATCCACGGTCACCAGCACGCCGGCCTCGTGTGCGGCGGCGGCGATGGTGCGAGCGTTCTCCTCGGCGATCTTGGCGCCGTGCTCGGGAAGCGACTGGCCCAGAGCGGTCAGTTTGAGAGACACCTCGAGTCGCGCTGCACCGGACCCGGATTCAGGGAGACTCCCCATCGCTGCGATCAGTTCGAGGTAGGCCTCGACCGTCGCCGTGGCCTGCGATTCGTCCGTCGTGTCCTCACCCAGGAAATCGATGGTCACCGACAGTCCGTCGTCGAGGGATTCGCGGATCGCGGTCAGGGCGGCGGACCGGGTCTCGCCGGGCACGAACCTCTCGACCACACGGCGGGTGACGGTCAGTCGCTGTAACGAGTCCTTGATCCGCGCGCTTCGGGCGGCCGCGAGGATCATCGGGCGCAGCGTGTTGTCGAAGACGGTGCTCATGTGGGCTGCTCCATGTGGGGGTAGGCCGACGATGTCGGCGGGACGAACGTCTCTTTGATGGTGCGCGTGGAGGTCCAGCGCATCAGGTTCGCCTTGGAGCCGGCTTTGTCGTTGGTGCCGGACGCGCGGGCGCCGCCGAACGGTTGTTGTCCGACAACGGCTCCGGTCGGCTTGTCGTTGATGTAGAAGTTGCCGGCGGCCTGTCGAAGCGCACTCGACGCGGTAGCGGCTGCGTCGAGGTCGGTCGCGATGATCGAGCCCGTGAGCGCATATTTCGCGCTCGAATCGACCTGCTGGAGAGTCGATTCGAAATCGGCGTCGTCGTAGACGTGGACCGCCAGGATCGGGCCGAAGTACTCGGTGGAGAACGCCTCGTCGGTGGGGTCGTCGGACAACAAGACCGTCGGACGGACGAAGAAGCCTTCGGTGTCGTCGCAGCTCCCGCCGGCAGCCACGGTGAGGTGCGGTGCGGTCTTGGCGCGGTCGATGGCCGCCACGTTCTTGTCGAAGGCGCGTCGATCGATCAGTGCCCCACCGAAGTTGGACAGGTCGCGGACATCGCCGTAGGCCAGTTCGGTGGCCTCGGTGAGGAAGTCGTCGCCCATGCGGTCCCAGACCGACCGTGCCACGTAGGCGCGGGAGGCGGCCGAGCACTTCTGGCCCTGGTACTCGAATGCGCCTCGGATCAACGCGGTCCGCAGTACGTCCGGGTCGGCCGAGGTGTGCGCGACGATGAAGTCCTTACCTCCGGTCTCGCCGACGATCCGCGGATAGTTGCGGTATCGCTCGATGTTGGTGCCGACCTCGCGCCACAGGTGCTGAAATGTCCGGGTCGATCCGGTGAAGTGGATGCCGGCGAGGTTCTCGTCGGCGAGGACGACGTCGGAGAGGTCCTGTCCGTCACCGTGCACCAGGTTGATCACCCCGTCGGGAAGGCCGGCGGCCCGCAGCAGTTCCATCGTCTGGGCGGCAGCGTGGGCCTGGGTGGGCGACGGCTTCCAGATGACCGTGTTGCCCATCAGCATCGGTGCGGTGGGGAGGTTGCCGGCGATCGCGGTGAAGTTGAACGGGGTGATCGCGTAGACGAAACCGTCCAGCGGACGGTGGTCGAGGCGATTCCACACCCCGGGGGACGAGATCGGCTGCTCGGCGAGGATCTCACGGGCGAAGGCGACGTTGAACCGCCAGAAGTCGATGAGCTCGCACGGCGCGTCGATCTCGGCCTGCTGCACCGATTTGGACTGTCCCAACATGGTCGCCGCGGCGATCCGCTCCCGCCACGGGCCGCTCAGCAGATCTGCGGCGCGCAGCAGCACGGTGGCGCGCTCGTCGAACGAAGCGGCGGCCCACTGCGGTGCGGCGGCACGAGCGGCGTCGACGGCGGCCCGCGCGTCGTCGTGGGTGGCGTTGCTGATGGTGCCGAGCACCTCACGGTGCGCATGTGGCTGCACGATGTCGACGCGCGATCCGCTACCGCGATGCTCGCGGCCGCCGATGATGTGCGGCAGGTCGATCGGGTCGGCCGTCGACTGGCGTTCGAGTTCGGCCTGGATTCTCGCGCGCTCGGCGGTTCCGATCGCATAGGTGTGTACCGGCTCGTTGACGGGGCGTGGGGGAGAGGTGATGGCGTCCATGAAGACAGTCCACCTGGAGCTCTCACCAGGCGAAATGTTCTATCAGTCAATACTTGGTGGGTCTTGTTGTCCGATCGGACAAGGCTGGTGCGGCATACTCGAACCATGACGGCATCCGCAGGCGCCACCCTCGGACGGTTGTTGCTGGCCTTGGACCGCACGGTTGCCACGCTGTCGGTGGCGCCGACCGGGCTCGATGTCCGGGTGACGTCGGCGGCTCTGCTCGACGTCGACGACATCCGGCTCGGGTTGGGACGGGCGGCCCGCGGCGCCGATCTGTTCCTGTTCGTGGGTGTGCCCGACGACGCGGTCCTCACCTGGTTATCGGGTCTGTCCGGCCGACAGCCGGTGGCCGTCTTCTGCAAGTCGCCGTCGGATCGGGTGGTCGCCCGCGCGGAGGAGGCCGGGGTCGCGGTGGTCGCGGTCGACCCGCATGCACGGTGGGAACGGATCTATCACCTCGTGATGCGTGTCCTGGAATCGGATACCGACGGCTCCCTGATGGCCGGGGAATCGATGCGGTCGGGAACCACCGGGGACCTTTTCGACCTCGCCGCCGAGATCGCCCGCCGCACCGGCGCCCTGGTGAGCATCGAGGACGAACGTGCGCACGTCCTCGCCTACAGCAGCGCGGGCGACGAAGCCGACGAACTGCGCAGGCTGTCGATCCTCGGCCGGGAGGGACCACCCGAGATGATGGCCTGGTTGCGCAACTGGGGTGTCATGGACGTGCTGCGGACCACGTCGGAGATCGTCACGGTCGCCGAGCATCCCGACCTGGGTGTCCGATCGCGCCGGGCCGTGGCGATTCGCGGACCTGCAAGGGAACGATCACCCGGCGAATTCCTGGGCGTGATCTGGCTGCAACGCGGTGCCACGCACTTCTCCCGAGACGTCGACGACATCCTCACCGGGGCCGCAGCCGTTGCCGCACGGGTGATCTCGCGCAGCCGCTCGGTAGGGTCGGGCCACGACGACGTGGTACGACGACTTCTGGGGCTGCGCGGTGAGGTCGTCGACGCTGAGTTCCTTGCGACGCAACTCGGCATCCCCGTCGCAGCGTCGATTGTTCTCGTCGGATTGGCAGCCGCCGATCCGTCCGGCTCCGACGGCCCGAACCCGTTCGGGTCCTCCGGCGCGATATCCGCATTGACCCTGCATGCGAGCGCGTTCAGCCCGTTGTCGGTGACGACCACCTCGGGTTCGCGCGCTTACGTGATGCTGCCCGAGGTGACGAGTCCGGGGACGGTGACGTGGGCACGCGCGACCCTCCTGGCGTCGCGTCGACAGTTCGGCGCGAGGTTGCGTGCGGTCGTCGCGGGCCCGGCGAACGGACTGCATGAGGTACCTGCGCTACGCGGGCAGGTGGACCGGGTGCTCGATGCAGCCGAGCGCGAGGGAGAACTGATCGACGAGGTGAGCACAGTCGAGCAATCACAGACAGGCGTGCTGCTCGGCGAGATCGTGGCCCACCTGGCGGCCAACCCCGAGCTCGTCGACAGCCGCGTCACCGAGCTCGCCGATCTGGATGAGCGCACCGGCAGTGCGTTCACCGAGTCGCTGCGCGCCTATCTCGATCATTTCGGCGATGTCCGCGCCGCCGCATCCGCGTTGCACGTGCACCCCAACACCCTGCGCTACCGAATTCGCCGACTGCACAGTCTCACCGGCATGGATCTCGACGATCCGGCGACCCGGCTGGTCGTCGCGCTGTCCCTGCGTGCAACGTGATGACGGGAGCCGACCGATGAGCAACGATTTCGAGTTCGACACAATTCGCGAGGCATTGCGCGTCGAACGCGAAGACACGGTCGCGCTGATCGACCAGATGGCGTCGCGACTCGACGCCGTCATCGAGGCGACGGCGGACTCGAGTTCCGACGACGAGCATGACCCGGAAGGGTCGACGCTCGCCGTCGAACGCGGCCACCTCGTGGCGCAACTCGAACGGTCCCGTGTTCGTCTCGACGAGCTCGACGCCGCCCTGATCCGGGCGGAGCGCGGCGACTACGGCATCTGTGAGATCTGTGGCGAACGGATCTCGGCCGCGCGTCTCGAGGCACTACCGGCCGCCCGTCTCTGCATCACCTGCGCGACAAGGTATCCCACCCGCCGCTGGTGACTGTGGGCTCTCACCGCCGCACTGGCCGGAACGACGCCGACCGTGCCCACCATCTGGAGATGGGCACGGTCGGCGTGATTCGGGACCCGGTCGGCGAGTCCGGGGATCAGAGGATGGTGAGCATCTCGTGATAGGTCGGGAGCGGCCACAGATCATCGGCGACCATGCTCTCGAGTTTGTCGGCGACCGTTCGGACGTCGTTCATCGCCGGGATCAGGGCCTTGAGCGCGCACTCGGCCTCGGCTTCGACGGTGTCCCCGTGGAAATCGTCGATGGCTTCCTCCAGGGTGAGCATCGCGGAGTACAGATCCTTGATGTTCTTGGTGACCGTATGCATCAGCGGGTGATCGGTCTCGACGCCCGCTGCCTTGAGACTTGCTGCGGTGGCTGCCAATTCACCCTGATAGCGGTTGGCGGCCGGCAGGATCATCGTCTTGGCGATCTCCAGGGTCTCCTTGGCCTCGACGAGCAGGGCGAGCGCGTACTGCTCGAGGACGACCTCACGGCGTGCCTCCAGTTCGCGGTTGCTCAGGATGCCGTAGTCGCTCATCACCGACTTGATCGCCGGCTCCTCGAGCTGTGCCATCGCGTCGACGGTGGTGCGGAGATTCAGCAGCCCGCGTGATGCCGCTTCCTCCTGCCATTCGTCGGAGTACCCGTTGCCGTTGAACACCACCTTGCCGTGTTCGACGATGATGTCCTCCAACAGCTTCTGCACGGCGGCGTTGAATTCGGTGCCGGCGCTGATCTCCTTCTCCAGGAAGGTCGCCACGTAGTCGAGGGACTCGGCCAGCATCGCGTTGATGGCGATCATCGGGTCGGCGATCGACTGGTTCGAGCCCGGTGCGCGGAACTCGAAACGGTTGCCCGTGAAGGCGAACGGGCTCGTGCGGTTGCGGTCGCCGGCGTCGGCCTTCAACGGGGGAAGGGCGTCGACCCCGAGTTCGAGGACACCGGACTGCTTGCTCGCCTTGGCGCCGCCCTTGGCGATCTGGTCGAACACGTCGGCGAGCTGATCGCCGAGGAAGATCGAGATGATCGCCGGCGGAGCCTCGTTCGCGCCGAGACGATGGTCGTTGGACGCCGACGCGATGGACGCGCGCAGCAGGCCGCCGAACTTGTGCACACCGCGGATGATCGCCGCGCAGAAGACGAGGAACTGCTCGTTCTCGTGCGGGGTGTCACCGGGATTGAGCAGGTTGCCCTGGTTCGAGTTGCCCAGCGAGAAGTTGACGTGCTTGCCGGAGCCGTTGACCCCCTCGAAGGGCTTCTCGTGCAGCAGGCACACCATGCCGTAGCGCTCGGCCACCTTCTTCATCGTGGTCATCATCAGCTGTTGATGATCGTGCGCCAGATTGGACTTCTCGAAGACCGGTGCGATCTCGAACTGGCCCGGCGCAACCTCGTTGTGACGCGTCTTGGCGGGGATGCCCTGCTTGAACAGCTCACGGTCGAGCTCGATCATGAACGCCAGCACACGGTCCGGGATGGCGCCGAAGTAGTGGTCGTCGAACTCTTGTCCCTTGGACGGTTTCGCTCCGAACAGAGTGCGGTTGCTCGACATCAGGTCGGGGCGGGAGAAGTAGAAGTGGCGATCGATCAGGAAGTACTCCTGCTCGGCGCCGGCGTAGGACACGACGGTGTCGACGTCTTCGTGGCCGAAGAGTTTCAGCACCCGCATCGCCTGCTTGCTCATGGCCTGCTGGCTGCGCAGGAGCGGCGTCTTCTTGTCGAGGGCCTCGCCCGTCCACGAGATGAAGATCGTCGGGATGCACAGCGTGTTCCCGTTCGGATTCTCCAGGATGTAGGCGGGACTGGTCACGTCCCAGCCGGTGTAGCCGCGGGCCTCGAACGTGCCGCGCAGGCCACCGTTGGGGAAGCTCGATGCGTCGGGCTCGCCCTGCAGCAGGGTCTTGCCCTGGAACTCGGCGAGCGACGCGCCACTCGAGTCGGGTTCCAGGAACGAGTCGTGCTTCTCGGCCGTGAACCCGGTGAGCGGATAGAAGACGTGTGCGTAGTGCGTCGCACCCTTTTCGATGGCCCAGTCCTTCATCGCCACCGCGACGTAGTCGGCCAGCGCCGGGTCCAGCGGGGCGCCGTTGTCGATGGTGGCCGAGACGGCCTTGAACACGTGCTTGGGCAGTCTGTTCTTCATCACGGTGAGTGTGAAGACGTTGCGGCCGAACGTGTCCGCCAGCGGTTCGGGGAATCCGTCCGTCTCCACCGCGTACGTTGTGACGGCTTCGATTGCTTGACGGCGAGACATGCTGCCACTCATGATCACTCCTCGGTTCGTCGCCCTGACGGCAGGGGTCACCGACAAGGTCGTTGTGCGAGCGATACGACGCTATGAGCGCGAGGTACCTCAGCCATTTCCCGGATGTGACGGTCGTGAAAACACGTGTCGCTTGTGTGAATTCTGGGCGTTCAGTCGGACTTGCGCACGGGGATGCGCGGCCGGGCCACCAGCCATCGGCTCAGCGGGGTACGAAGCAGCAGGTCCACGAGCACCAGCGAGAGCGTCAACGTCACGACGACGAGGAGAATCGACCGGAGTACCGCGGAGTTGGGGAACCAATCGAACAAGGCGCCCATGAAGCCCAGTCGCGCCAAGATGTCGAGGATCAGCGGATGAACCGCGAACACCCCGAACGCGCGCACCGTTGCGGCACTGACCACCTTCGCACCCACCGGCCTGCCGGCCGCACGGAGATCGTCCCACCCCATCGCGGCCAACCAGAGGAGAGCGAGCCCGCCGAGCAACCACGGCAGCGTGGCGGGGTTCCACGGCGTGTTCGATTGGAGCGGGACGTGTCCGGGTGACGTGGCGAGCAGATAGGCGCCGACGCTGATGGACGTCCCGACGAGCCCGGCCGCGATCACGCCGACGACGTGGTCGCGCAACCATCGCTCGACCGCCTCGTGGTGGTAGGCGGCCAGGGCGCCGATGGCGACGAACAGCGCGTACATCGGCAGTGTCTTCCAGAGGTTCTCGTACACCTGGAACCAGAACTCGCCGCCGGGCCGGGGCAGGTACTGGTAGACGACGAACATGGTGAGCTGGATCGCGGCGGCCGCACCGAGCACCGCCCAATGCCGGTTCTCGGTGCGACGCAACAGCCAGGCGATGGCGGGGAATGCCAGATAGATCTGCATCGAGATCAGCAGGAAGTAGAGCTGATACTTGCCTTCGCCGTCGATCATGTTGAGTGCCAGGTCGCCGACGAACTGCGACGGAGAGCCGAACGGGTTGCCCTGGATGACCAGATGATCGGTGACCGAGTAGATGAGGGTCCACAGCAGGTACGGCCACACCACCAGCCCGAATCGGCGCCGCCAGAACGTGCGGGGAGCCATCGGCCGGTCGCGAGTGCTGAGGACCAGCACGAACAGGGTCACCGCGACGAAGCCGTAGCGGGTGAGGTGCAACAGCGTGCCCGCGAGGTTGCTCGCGCGGACCACGTCCGGGGCCGTGTTGATGCCGTGGATGCTGTGTGCGACGACGACGCCGGTGAACAACAGGACGCGGACGAGGTCGGCGGTGTGTGCCCGGCTGCGCGTGGTCGCGGCCCGCGACGAGGCAGCGGTCTGTGCGGGTGCGCCGGGCCGAGTGGAGACAGGGGGCCGAGCGGTCGATGACGCGACCGCGGCCGGATCGTTCGTGTCCGGGTCCGCGGCGGTTCTGGCGGCGCCCTGTTGCACGTGCACCCTCCTGCCGACGTCGTGATGGCAACCGTCGCGCAGTGTACTGGCACTTCCTGGTATTCAGATCATCGAGCAACGCGGGGGTGACGACGACATCGCAGGTCAGCGCGGTTTGACAGGTGTAGGACTATGGCACGCGCCACACCGTCGTTCACCTCGAGCGGCTCGCGGCGCGCGAGTGACATCCGTCCCGCTCGAGACGGATGGGTCTCGCGGGAGCGGAAACGGACTCGCGGCGGCGAGGGTCGATCGGTGTCGTAGACTCTCGGTGTTGCGTCGCCGCGTCGGCGCCCGACGAGAGGGTGAACCCTCTCTCGCTCTCGTAGCTCAGGGGATAGAGCACGGCTCTCCTAAAGCCGGTGTCGCAGGTTCGAATCCTGCCGGGAGCACACCCTGTGGCTGACGGCAGTGCCCGACTCCGGGCGGGCCGGCTATCCGCCCCCGGGATGCTCGTCCGCCGAGATCGTCAGAGCGGCCACCACGACTCCCACCACGACCCCGATCAACGTGTCGGCGACACGGTCGACCGCCGCGTCGGCACTGAGTCCGGCGCTCAGGGCGGTGAGCAGCAACGCCATCGGCGTGACCGCGATGGACGTGACCGCGTAGTTCACCGGCGCCCAGATCTCGGCTGTGATCAGGCATGCCACGATCGCGGCCACCGATCCCCAGTAGCCGAGGCCCGACATGAGCAGCGCGGCCCCGATGAGCGCGCCGACCACACTGCCCAGCAGCCGCTGGACGCCGCGCTGGACGGTGAGGTGGTAGGAGAGCCCCTGCATGGCGGCCAGCGCTCCGAGGGCGGCCCACATCGGGTGTGCGAATCCGGCCCATGCGGCGATCACGGCACTCAGCGCGGTCGGGCCGACGATCCGCACGCTGTTGCTCAGGAGGTCGGCCCGGGGCCGCCTCAGCAGGATGACCCAGCTCGATTCGTGCTGGGCCGCAGATGCGCCGGGGCGTCCGCGCACTCGTCGCCACAGATCCGGCGCCAAGGAGGCCACGACACCGGCGACCGCGCCAAGAGAGGTGGCGGCGACCGCCACCGCGAGATCTGCCGCGTCGCGGGTGAACACGGTTGCCGCAGTGGCCGCGAAGACGAACACCACCGCTCCCGGTCCGGTCACCTGCAGCGCGCCCACGCCGAGCGCGACCAGCCCGCCGAGCAGCGAGAGCGTCGCGATCTCCACCGTCAACGGAGCATTGGTGAGACCGAGGACCGCACCGATGGCCACGGAGGTGACGATTCCGATTCCCAGGGCCGTGAGCCGCTCGGCGCGCACCCGGTACGGCGCGGTGCGGCAGAACGCGGCGACCAGCGCACCGAGGGCCGCGAGTCCGGCGACGCCGTGATGACCGAGCAGGCCGCCGAGGACGAGGGTGCTCCCGACCGCGACGCCGACGCGCACGGGCGCGGCGAGGGCCAGGCGGTCGAGGTCGGCTGCCAGCGCCGCACGCCACACCGACGGTCGGAGCGCAAGCGTCAGCGCAGTCCGACGCTGACGCGCGTGTCCGACGAGGTCTGTACTCACGGTCGGATACTTTACCACTATTTCACTAGTAAAATAACTGGATGATCGAGGGTCGCGCCTACGATGTCCCATGTGACCGGCCCAGACACGTCTGATCTCGTCGAACGCATCCAACAGGAGTGGGCGCAGGCGTACCCGGATCTCGACGTCGCGCCCATCGGAATCCTCGGTCGCATCCAGTTCATCGCCGCCCGGAGTAGTCACCGACTCGACCGTCGGCTCGAGCCGCACGGCGTCACCCGATCGGAATACGACGTGCTCGGCGCCCTCGCGCGGTCGCCCCACCCGCTGCGGGCGAGTGAAGTGGTGTCGACGACGATGCTCAGCGGCGCGTCCATCACCAAGATCACCGAGAACCTGGCGCGTCGGGGACTCCTGGTCCGCCGAAAGTCCGAGCGCGATGGTCGCGTGGTCCTCCTGGAACCGACTGACGCCGGACGGGAATTGGTCGAGACGGAACTCCCGCGGCGCCTCGCCGACGACGAGGCGGCCCTGTCCGGGCTGACTCCGGCGGAACGGGAATCGCTGGCCGAGCTGCTCCGGAAGGTGTCGGCGGCGGTGCACGTCTGAGCATCGTCGCCGGTCGGCGACGACGGCGGGCATAGTGGACGCATGGAGCTCTACGACGTCATGCGGACCACCTTCGCTGCACGCGAGTTCACCGACGACCCGCTGCCCGACGACACGCTGCGCCGCATCCTCGACAACGCGCGCTTCGCGCCGAGCGGCGGCAACCGGCAGGCGGCGCACATCGTGGTGGTGCGTGATCCGGACACCAAGCGTCGACTCGCCGCCCTGGGCGAGTCGACGGTGCGACGCTATGTGGCGCAACGAGTCGCCGGCGAGAACCCGTGGAATCCGGTGATTCCCACCGCTGTTCCCGATCAGGTCATCGAAGCAACCGCAGTGCCGGACAGTTTCGTCGAACCCATCCGAACTGCACCCGCCGTGTTGGTCGTGTCCGTCGACATGCGACGGGTCGCCGCCGTCGACCAGTACCTCGACCGCGTCGGCCTGGTCAGCGGTGCCAGTGTCTATCCCCTGGTGTGGAACATCCTGCTCGGTGCCAGGGCCGAAGGTTTCGGCGGCACCATCACATCGATGGCGGTGGCGCAGGAACCCGCGGTGCGCGAACTGGTGCATCTGCCGGCCGAACACGCTGTCGCGGCGGTGATCCCGATCGGGAAACCGGTCAAGCAGCTGACGCGACTGCGCCGTCAGCCCGTCGACGACTTCGTCACCGTGGACTCCTTCGACGGGGCGGCGTTGGGCTGACCGGACCCGGGCGCACCGACGCGACCGCTGCGAGCACCCCGACGCCGGCGAGTGTGGCGAAGCCGAACGTCAGGAAACGCGCCGACGTCACATACGGTTCGGTGCCCGCCCCGACCGTCGCGCCGACACTCACCAGGAGCCCGGCCATCGCCGACCCGACCGCGTTGGCGATCATCTGCACGGTGTTCACGCCGGCCGAGGCGCGTGCCGCTTCGGTGTCGTCGCGGGTGATCGTCATCGCGGCGGTCGCGATGTGTGGGAAGGCCATCCCGATGCCGGTCCCGGCGATGAACAGGGCGACGAACCAGCCGGCGACGCCGATCCCGCTCGACGCGAACTGGAGCGCTCCATAGCCCGCCAGGCCAACCGCCAGGATCGCCGGTCCGATGACGCGGACCATCGCGGTCGCCGGTCCGTGCACCCAGGTGGTGCTCACGAGCTGGGCGCTCGACCATCCCCACGACAGGGCTGCTCCGAGCATCCCGGCGACAAGTGGATTCATCCCCGCGATCTGTTGGCCGAACAGCGGGATGAACGCCTCCGCGGTGGAGCCGACGGCGAGAACCGCGATCGACACGTAGATCCACTTCAGCGGGTTCTGCCTCGCATATGTCAGTCGCGGGAACAGTCCGTTCGACGTGCGCCGATCGACCGCGACGAAGACGACTGCCAGCCCGGCGGCGAGGACGACGAGGGCGAGCGGGACCCGGATTCCGTCGAGCACCCCGGCCACCGACACGGCAACCGTGGCGGCCACCAGCCACGCCAGGGAAGCCGATGGCACGGAGTCGGCGCCGGGACCGTCGCGCCGCCGCGTCGGGAGGGCACGCAGCAGCCCGGTCATCAGCGCGGCGACGATGACGAGCAGCCAGAACGATCCCCGCCAGAAACCGATCTGGGCGAAGAATCCGCCCAGCACAGGCCCGATCAGGTTGCCCACACCCCACATCGCGGACGCGAACCCCACGGCCCTGACCCATAGGCGTTCGGGCAGGGCCATGCGGATGACCGCGAACGACAGCCCGGTCAGCAACCCGCCGCCCAGACCCTGCACGCCCCGTCCGGCCAGCATGACCGCCATGACCGGACTGATCGCACACACGAACGAACCGAGCGCGAAGAGTCCGAAACCGAGGAGATAGGCGCCGCGAGCACCCCATCGGGACAGTGCCCGGGTGACGAGCATGGACGAGAACACCGACGTGATCAGAAAGACCGTCATCACCCAGGCGTAGAGCCGTTGGCCCCCGATCTCGGCGACGGCGCTCGGCAGCGAGGCCGCCGTCAGATATGTGTTGATCGCGAAGACAGCGATTCCGCCGGCGAACACGGTGACCGCCGCGCGATGGCCGCGGTCGAACAACTCACGCCACGTGCCTGATGTGGCAGAGTCGGAAGCGCCGGAATCCGGATGCGGTGAAGGATCCTGTTCCGGCATGCTCCGACGAGTAGCGCTCCACGCCGGCGTGGTCAAGTGACCCGACGGGCGCCACGGGTCATACACATGCTCGGTCAGACACACTGGGAGGAAACAACTGTGGCGACGATTCGCCATCGGTCCGCGGTCGCCGTATCGCGAGATCGCGTCTTCGCGTACGTGAACGACTATCGGAACGTTCCGAAGTTCTTCTTCGGGGTCAGCCGGTTCGAGCCGGTGACCGACGCCACCGATGGTGTCGGGTCGCGATTCACGACGACGCTGAAGGTCGGTCCCAAAACTCTCTCCTCGACGGTGGAGACCGTGGAATGGGTGGAGAACGAGGTCATCCGACTCGAATCGGTGGAGGGTTTCTCGGCCAACACGACGTGGCGCTTCACCGACAAGGACGGCGGCACCGAGGTAGACGTCGACTTCGACTACACCCTGCCCGGCGGAATCGCCGGGCGCGCGCTCGGCGGCATCATCGAACCCTTCGCCGGCCAGGCCGTTCGGCAGACGGACAAGAATCTCACCGAACAGGTCTCCCGGCTCGCCTGAGCGCTATTCGACAGTTTGCGGCGGAATCCGTCGTGAAATTGATTTCCGGCACGGCTCCCGGATTCTGCGGAGGTCGCGACGTACATTCGTGACCAGGCGATTCTCCTGTACAAAAATGGCTTTCCGCGCGTTGCGCCTTTGCCGACCGTTCATCGGTGTATGTTCAATTGTCGATTGAGTCATATCGGTACATTGGGCGGTTTGCGCCGCCTCGGACGACAGGTGCGGCCACAACTGCGATGACGACAGGTCGAGGTGCCATGACGACGACTACACGCAGACGGGCACGGAACAGGGTCGCCGGGCTCGTTCTCGGCATCCTG
This sequence comes from Gordonia prachuapensis, assembly GCF_036350515.1. Classification (NCBI taxonomy): domain Bacteria; kingdom Bacillati; phylum Actinomycetota; class Actinomycetes; order Mycobacteriales; family Gordoniaceae; genus Gordonia; species Gordonia prachuapensis. The sequence goes on from NZ_JAZDUE010000011.1 coordinate 24,411, forward strand.
GCATTGGCCGGTTCTGCCTTCCTCGCGACGCCGACGGCAGTTGCCGATCCGCAGAGCGACGCCCAGTCCGCGATCGCCGAACTCTCCGACCAGATCGACAGCGGGGACGTGGACGGTGGCCGCGCAGGCAGCGGCCTCGGCGACGAGGAGGGCTCGCTCGAAGCGGTCGGCGACGGCTACCAACAGGAGTTCGCCAACGGGACAGTGTTCTGGTCACCCGACAACGGTGCTCGGGTGCTCTACGGCGCCATCCTGAGCAAGTACGACGACGAGGGCGGTCCGACCGGCAGCCTCGGCTTCCCGGCCTCGAATGAGGCACCGGCCGACGACGGCTCGTCGGCTCGCGTCGCCGAGTTCGCAGCTGCCGACCGACCGCAGATCTACTGGACTCCCGACGACGGGGCGTGGGTGGTGCGCGGGCCGTTCACCGTCGCCACCGACGAACTGGGCAGCGAACTGGGCGCTCCGACGGCCGACATGACGAGGTCCGGCGACGTCATGTCACAGGAGTTCGCGAACGGGACCATCACCTACGACACCGCTTCCGGCGAATGGACCAGCTCACCGGACGACGGCTGGGCCGACCAACTGGCCGGGTCGCCCATTCCCGGAACCGCAGATCCGTCCGACGTCGGGGCGTCGAGCGCCGACACCAATGCCACTGACGACGCCACCGAGGGAAGCGGCTGGTGGTGGCTCCTGATCCCGTTCCTCATCATTCTCGTGGGACTGATGCTCATCTGGCTGTTCCGGAAGTTCGGACAGCCGGTCGGCGCCCGCGACCAACACACCGATGACGCACCGGACACCGCAGACCGCGCGGACGCCGCAGCAGGGCCGGATGGCACGACTGCCGGACTGGTGGGTGCGGCGGCAGCCGGAACCGTCGCCGGCGGCGCGGCCATCGCGGCAGACCGTCCAGACGCGGAAGACGCCGACGCGACACCCGGAGACGAAGTGCCGGGCGGCGAATCGGAGTCGGCCGATGCAGAGTCCGGGGCCCCGGTAGGCGACACCGCTTCGACGGACGAGCCCGTCCTGGACGAACCCGCCGACGACGCGACGCCCGACGACGGGGCGACTGTCCTCTCGGACGCCGAGGTCGCCGACGCCGGGACCGAATCCGACGTGCCGGCCGCCGCCGTCGGATCGACCACAGCCGCGGCGCCTCTCACCGACGAGACGATGCCGCTGTCGCTCGAGGAGTTGATGGCCGAGGACATCTCCGAAGTGATGTCGCCGCCCGACGACGCCGAGTTGGGTCTGGGTGACACGTCGCACCACGCGTCCGGTGACGGCGTCGGGTCCTACTACCGCAATGGTGAGAAGCTGCCGGTCCCGCTGGGTGCGCACCTACCGCTCGACGGTGACGACCCGGCGCCGGAGGGTTATCCGGTGAAGGCGGATGTCGCCGCGGGCGTCTACCACACACCCGACCAGGCCTCCTACGGCGACGTCGTGCCGGAGATCTGGTTCGCCAGCGAATCGGCCGCCGAATCGGCCCATTTCCGCAGAGCCGACGCCGACTGACCGAACGGACTCGTCGACGCGCTACGGTGTTCGACGTGGCTTCATCACAATCTGCACCGTCGAAATCCCAGGTCGTCCTGGTCACCGGGGCCTCGAGCGGAATCGGCGCCGAGGTCGCCCGACAGTTCGTCCAACGCGGGCACACCGTGTACGGCACCACGCGTCACCCGGAGAACGTCGCCGATCCGATCCGCGGGGTCAACTATGTGCGGCTCGACAACGCCGACTACGACAGCGCCGCTCAGTGCGTGGCGAAGATCGGTGTGATCGACATCGTGATCAACAACGCGGGGGAGAGCCAGGCGGGCGCCCTCGAGGACACGTCGATGGAAGCGATCGAGAAGCTGTTCGCGGTCAACGTATTCGGGCCGATCGCACTCACGAAAGCGGTGCTGCCGGGTATGCGGGAACGCGGTACCGGCACCGTCGTCATGGTGGGGTCGATGCTGTCGAGCTTCCCGGTCGCATTCCGATCGAACTATGCGGCAACGAAATCGGCCCTCAAGGCATTCGCGCTCGCCACGCGCCGGGAGGTGGCGCCGTACGGAATCCGGATGATCTCGGTCGAACCCGGAACGATCGCGACCGGGATCGGCGACCGGCGCAGCATCCACATCGGCGACGGTTCCCCGTATGCCGACGAATACGAGACGCTGGCGTCGGCCACCCGCACCAACGAGGACGCCGGCATCGGGGCCGCCACCATGGCCCGCGTCATCGTCGACGCCGCCCTCGCCGAACATCCGAAGCCGTTCTACGCCAAAGGCAATCAGGCCGGCATCGTCTTCGCTCTGCGGCGGCTGTTGCCCCGTCAACTGATCCTGGACATGACCGCACGCAAGCACGGTCTGCCCCGGGTCAGGGTCTAGCCGCCGTGCGGATCACGCTGCGTGTCATCGGGATCGGCCCCGGCAATCCGCGACAACTCACGCTCGAGGCCGTCGATGCGCTCGCCGACGTCGACGTGTTCCTCGTCCTCGACAAGGGAAGTGCCAAGAGGTCTCTGGTCGCCGCGCGCCATGAGATCCTGGCCCGCCACGCCCCGGCCGACCACCGCGTCATCGAGATCGCCGACCCGCCCCGCGACCGCCATCCCGACGACTACGACGCCGAGGTGCGGCGCTGGCATGCCGCGCGCGCCGCGGTCATCGCCGAAGCGCTGGCCGGTGAACTCGCCGACGGCGGTGTGGCCGCGTTCCTCGTCTGGGGTGACCCGGCGCTCTACGACAGCACTCTGCGGATCGTCGACGACCTGTGTGCGCAACCGCATCTCGACATCGACGTGCAGGTCATCCCCGGCGTGACCAGCGCCAGCGCGCTGACCGCCGCCCATCGCATCACCGCCAACCGCGTGGGCGAACCCATCCACATCACCACCGGACGGCGACTGGCGGAGACGCCCGACGGCGCGGACACCAATCAGATCGTCATGCTCGACGGCGACCTGACCTTCCGAGACATCGCCGACCGCGACGACCACATCTGGTGGGGCGCCTACGTCGGAACCGACGACGAGATCCTCATCAGCGGCCGCGTGGCCGACGTCGCCGACCGGATCGTCGCCGCCCGCGCCGAGGCCCGGTCGCGGGTGGGATGGATCATGGACATCTACCTGCTGCGCAAGAATTGAGTGCCGGTCACCAGATCTCATCGATCGCGGCCAGGACGTCGTCGCGGATCTCCTCGCGGCAGATGACGAAATCGGGCATGTACGGCTGCGGTCGGTTGTAGACGATGGTCGATCCGTCGAGTCGGCTGCAATGCAGGTCGGCAGCCAGCGCGACGCCGACGGGTGCGCAGTTGTCCCACTCGTACTGACCGCCGGCGTGAACGTAGGCGTCGACGTCGCCGCGCACCACTGCCATCGCCTTGGCGCCCGCCGAGCCGATACCGATCATGTTGAGCGACAGACGGCGTGACACCCACGCGCTCTCGTACGACCCGCCGTAGCGTGATGCCGCCATCCGGCCGGTGAGCGGTCCGCCCGGAGGTTTGACGGTGTCGGATCGGAACACCTCACCGACCGCCGGCAGGGAGACGGCGGCCTCGGTGACCACGCCGTTCTCGGTCAGCGCCACGTGGACGGCCCAGTCGGCGGAACCGGCGGCGAACTCGCGTGTGCCGTCGAGCGGATCGATGATCCAGACCCGGTCGGCGGTCGCACGGTCGCCGATGTCGGCGCCCTCCTCGGACAGCACGGCGTCGTGTGGGCGGTGACGGACGATGACATTGGCGATCCAGGCCTGCGCGATCGCGTCGCCGACGTCGCCGAGGTGGCGACCCGCCAGCAGGTCGCCGTGGCGAACACCGAGCAGGATCTGGCCTGCGCCCTCGGCGAGCCGCGCTGCCAGGTCGGCGTCGGAAAGGCGCGAGATCATCCCCCTACTAGAGCACACTGGACACATGCCTGAGCTTCCTGAGGTCGCGGCGATCGCGGACTACGTCGACGGGCGCGCGGCCGGTCTGCCCATCCGGCGCGTCGATGTGGCGTCACTCGCGGTGCTCAAGACCGCCGACCCGCCCTATTCCGCCCTCGCGGGGCGCATCGTCGAATCGGTGAGTCGCATCGGCAAGTACCTGGTCATGCGCACCCTGCCGGGGCCCGACGACGACGCGGCCGCCGAACCACTCGTCGTGCTCGTCATCCACCTGTCCCGGGCGGGTTGGCTGCGCTGGAGCGACCAGCTGTCGCAGACACCGCCGCGGCCGGGTGGGAAGGGGCCGATCGCTCTCCGCGTGCATTGTGGCCTTCCCGGTGAGGGATTCGACGTCACGGAGGCCGGCACACAGAAGCGCCTGGCGGTGTGGATCGTGCGTGATGTCGGCGAGGTGGAGCGGATCGCCACGCTGGGGCCGGACGTGCTGGCGATGGGCCGCGACGAGTTCGGTGCGATCCTGGCCGGGTCTTCGGGCCGGATCAAGAACGTGCTGACCGACCAGCGAACCGTGGCCGGTGTCGGCAACGCCTACTCCGACGAGATCCTGCACACGGCCAAACTGTCGCCGTTCGCATCGGCGAAAACCCTGGACGACGCGCAGGTGGACATCCTCTACGACACGATCCGGTCGGTGCTCACCGACGCGATCTCCCGGCTCGAAGGGCAGGAGGTGGCGCGCCTGAAGTCGGAGAAGCGCACCGGTCTGCGCGTGCACGCCCGGACCGGTCTGCCGTGTCCGGTGTGCGGTGACACCATCCGCGAGGTCGCGTTCACCGACCGGTCGTTCCAGTACTGCCCGACCTGCCAAACCGGTGGGAAGGTGCTCGCCGACAGGCGGATGTCGCGCCTGCTGAAATAGCGACCCGGTAGGTTGGGGAGCCGTGAAAACGACCACACGGCAGAAGATCCTGATCACCGGCGCGAGTTCGGGTCTCGGTGAGGGGATGGCGCGCCGCTTCGCCGACGACGGGCGGGCGCTGGCGCTGTGCGCACGGCGGCTCGAGCGTCTCGACGAGCTCGCCGTCGAACTGCGGCCGCGGGCAGCGCAGATCGCCACCGCTCGTCTCGACGTCACCGACACCGACTCGGTACCAACAGTTTTCGCAGCTCTCGCGGACGAACTCGGCGGATTGGACCGAGTCATCGTCAACGCGGGACTGGGCAAGGGTGCGCCGATCGGTACCGGCAAGGCGGCCGCCAACATCGAGACCGTCCAGACCAATCTGGTCGGCGCGTTGGCCCAGGCGGAGGCGGCGCTCGAGATCTTCCGCGCCCAGGGACGCGGGCACCTGGTGCTGATCAGCTCGATGAGTGGCATTCGTGGCCTGCCGAAGGCGCAGGCCGCGTACTCCGCGTCCAAGGCGGGACTCTCCGCGCTGGGACATGGACTCCAGGCGGAGTTCGCCGGGTCGCCCATCACCGTTTCGGTACTGCTGCCGGGCTATATCGAGACCGACATCAACCGGGGCGTCGAGACCGCGTTGATGACCGACACCGACAGCGGTGTGCGTGCGATGGTCGCGGCGATCGAGAAGGAAACCGCGTGGGCGCCTGTCCCGACCTGGCCGTGGCTGCCGATCGCCGGCGCGCTCCGTCTGCTGCCCTCCGCGATCACCCGCAGGTTGGTCTGACGCGCGCGGAGCCGGCCAGAACAGGCTCAGCCGGTGGGCGGCGGGGATGCGGACGGTGACGGGGCGGGCGCCCAGACGACCGGTGCGCTCTGGTAGTCCAGCGCCGGGTCCGATGTGGTGTCCGCCCAATAGATCACCTGCTCGAGCCGCTGCTCGGGATCAGCAACAGAGACGAGGCAGGTGGCGTACGACTCGCCGCGACTCATCTGCTCGGGCGGCGTGGACTGGGGGCACTCGGCGAGACCCGGTGTCGGCGCGAGGGTGAGGGTCGGTGTCATGCCGTCGGCGCTGCCGCTGAGGCCGATCACCGATGGAGCCGGGGCCGGGCGGTCGGCCAGCGAGGTCACCGTCACGTAGAGGAAGTATGCGACGCCGCCGTCGGTGACGTCGTCGGGGACGCCGGTACCCGGCGTGATTCCGGTGACGGTGAACATGGCGCGCCGACCGGCGGCGGCGAAGGCGTTGGCCGGCAACACCGCGGATTCACCGAACGCCAGACTCGAACCCGGTGCCGAGCGGGGCGCCTGACCCGCGGGCACGGACACCGACGCGCTGGTGGGCACCGAGGTCGGGGCCGGACCGTCGGGCGTCGACGACGAACAGGCGCCGATCGCGAGCACACCGACGATCGTGGACACGAACACACGCCGCCTCGCACGCGTCGCGGGACTGAGGGTCACGTTGCGTAAGGTAGCCGATGTGTCGTCGAAGCAGGGACAGGTTGTGGCCAATGGCGCATTTCAGCTGTTCGGTGCGCGCCGGCGCGCCGATGTGGGCGAGGTCCTGACCGACGTCTTCGGTCGTGACGACATCGCGGCCCTCGGTGCGGATTGGCGCGGCATCGTGTATTTCACGCTCGACGACGACGCCGAGATCGATGCGGACACCGTCGTCGGGTTCGATCCGTCCAGCGGCAGCAGCGGGCCGTTGGCCTCCGTCGGAGAGGTGCTTACCGCGGTCCGCAACGGGGACATCGCCGACGCCGTCGACGTCGCCAGTTTCGACGCCTGGCGCACCGCGACCGGTCAACGGTCGATCGACATGGGTGACTGTGTGCCGCCGTCCGTCCACGAGTTCATGGGTGGCGATCCGGCCGAACGTTCAACGGAGCCACAGGATCTCGTCACCTTCATCGCCGTGGCCGCCGCACTCATGGGGCGGCTCGAGAAGCTCGGTGTCGAACCCGGTGAGGAGATCCCCGACGAGGTGTTCGACGAGACCCGGTGGCAGTAGCCCCGACGCGATTCTCGCTGGTCGAGTAGCCGAGACGCCCCATCCGCCGGTCGAGTAGCCGAGACGCCCCCAACCGCTGGTCGAGTAGCCGAGGCGCCCCCAACCGCTGGTCGAGTAGCCGAGGAGCTTGCGACGAGGCGTATCGAGACCTCGGGACCGGTACTCGATCTCGATACGCACGCTCGCCTGGGGGGCTCGCGGGCTACTCGATCATCGGGTGGGGCGAGCGTCGCCCCAACCGACTACGCAGAACGCCCGCGATGCCCGCGGTACCAGCGGACCAGGGCGTCGGTGGACGAATCGTCCTGGGCCGGTGGCGATTGCCCGTCGACGATGACACCCAACAGTTCCTTCGCCTGGGTCTTGCCGAGCTCGACGCCCCACTGATCGAACGGGTTGATGCCCCAAATCGCGCCCTCGACGAACACCTGATGCTCGTACAGGGCGACCAGTTGGCCGACGACCGACGGCGTCAACGTGGGCGCGAGAATCGAGGTGGTCGGCTTGTTGCCGGGCATCACCTTGTGCGACACCACGTTCGGCGGCACACCTTCGGCCGCGATCTCGTCTGCGGTCTTACCGAAGGCCAGCACCTTCGTCTGCGCGAAGTAGTTGCTCATCAGCAGATCGTGCATCGATCCGGTGCCGTCGGCGGTCGGCAGATCGTCGGTGGGCTCGGCGAAGCCGATGAAGTCGGCCGGGATCATCCGGGTGCCCTGGTGGAGCAGCTGGTAGAAGGCGTGCTGTCCGTTGGTGCCGGGTTCTCCCCAGAAGATCTCACCGGTGTCGGTGGTCACCGGATGCCCGTGGGCGGTCACGGATTTGCCGTTCGACTCCATCGTCAGCTGCTGCAGATATGCCGCGAATCGGGCCATGTCGTTGGAGTAGGGCAGCACCGCGCGGGTCTGGGAATCCCAGAAGTTGTTGTACCAGAGGCCGATCAGGCCGAGGACGACCGGAGCATTCTGCTCGAGCGGAGCGGTACGGAAATGCTCGTCGACGATGTGGAATCCGTCGAGGAACTCGCCGAAGCGTTCCCTGCCGATCGCCGCCATCACCGCCAGGCCGATCGCCGAGTCCACCGAGTACCGGCCGCCGACCCAATCCCAGAACCCGAACATGTTGGCGGTGTCGATGCCGAACTCGGCGACCTTCTCGGCGTTCGTGCTGACCGCGACGAAGTGCTTGGCCACCGCGTCGTCGCCGGCGCCGAGCGTCTTGAGCAGCCACGTCCGTGCGGCTGCTGCGTTGGTCAGCGTCTCGAGGGTGGTAAAGGTCTTGGACGCGATGATGAACAGGGTCGTCTCGGCGTCGAGGTCGGCGAGGGTGCCGACCATGTCGGCGGGATCGACGTTGGAGACGAAGTGGCAGCGGATGTTCGAGTCCACATAGTGCCGCAGTGCCTGATACACCATCACCGGCCCCAGGTCGGAACCGCCGATGCCGATGTTCACCACGTCGGTGATCGGCTTGCCGGTGTGTCCCTTCCATTCACCGGAGCGCAGCTTGTCGGTGAACTCGCCCATGGCCGAGAGCACTTCGTGGACGTCGGCGACCACGTCCTGTCCGTCCACCGTCAGGTTGGCGTCGGCCGGAAGCCGCAACGCGGTGTGCAGCACCGCGCGATCCTCGGAGGTGTTGATGTGCTGGCCTGCGAACATGTCGTCGCGTCGGTCCTCGAGCCCGGCCTCGCGGGCCAGACTCGCGAGCAATTCCAGGGTTTCGCGCAGGACCCGATGCTTGGAGTAGTCGATGTGCAGGTCGCCGACGTCGATCGTCAGCTCCCGGCCGCGATCGGGGTCCGCGGCGAAGACCTCGCGGAGGTGCATCGCGTACACGTGGGGTTGGTGGGCGGCCAGAGCTTGCCAGGATTGCGTTGCGGTGATGTCGTCGTGGTCACTGATGTCGAAGTCGCTACCTGAGACGTGACTCATGCACTCACCCTATGCGGTCATGCGTCGGTGCGCGACGGCTCGGATGGCGCCGACGAGTGGTGTCCGGGAGTGGCACGTGGGGCGCTGGATGGTCGGGAGCATCACCACTCGGGACCGTCGACTGGATTATCCAATCGGACATGCTCTGCGGTGATGCGGACGGACACCTACCGCCCGAGCGGACCGCGCCCGAGACGCAGTAACAACATCGCCAGGGTGTGGCCCTCTTGGCCGAGTTCCGCGAACCGGTCGAGAACCTTCACCTCGCGGCTGTGAACCAGGCGGGTGCCACCGGAGGCCATGCGCGCGGCGCCGATCTTCTTCGAGACCGCCGATCGCCGTTTGACCGCCGCCAGGATCATCGAGTCGAGTCGATCGATCTCGAGACGCAACTCGTCGATGTCGGAGGCCAGGGTCGACACGTCGTCGGACAGGTCGTAGGCATCGGCGTCGAAAGGCGTGGATGCGCGGGTCTGCTCGTCGGGTGTGTTGGCGTCGGTCACGCGCACGATTTTGCCACGCGCGCAGTGCGCCGTGAGACTGGACCGCATGCTCAGCAGGCGGACGGTCGCAACGGCGGCGATCACCCTGATCGTGGCGCAGCTCGCCATCCGCGCCTGGCTCGCCGGAACCGGCAACTTCTACTGGGACGATCTCGTCCTCATCGGGCGGGCGTCGTCGAATCCGATTCTGAGCTGGGACTACCTCGGTCACAGTCATGACGGACACTTCATGCCTGCGGCGTTCCTGGTCGCGGGGGTGACCACGGTGATCGCTCCGGTCAACTGGGTGGTCCCGGCGATCACGCTCGTGGTCCTGCAGGGCCTGGCCTCGTTGGCCGTCTGGCGGATGATTCGGGTGCTCGCGCCGCGTGCGGGGATCGGGGCTCTGGCCGCGTTGGCGTTCTACCTGTTCACACCGATGACGGTGCCGGCCTTCGCGTGGTGGGCGGCCGCGTTGAACTCGCTGCCGATGCAGGCGGCGATGGCGTGGATCGTCGCCGACGCGGTGCTCCTGGTGCGGTCGCGGGGACGACCGGATGCCCGGCTGCTCGTCGTCCGGTCGTCGGTCGTTTTCGTGTTGGCCCTGGCGTTTTTCGAGAAGTCGCTGTTCATCCTGCCGGTCGCATTCCTCGCCGCGGTGCTGTCCGCGCGCCGGTTCACCGACAGCGGTGACGCGCCGGACATCGAGACGTCGCCTGCCGGGGCGCCCCAGCGCATCGACAGCGCCCTCACCCGCGCGTTCGTCGGCGCACGAACGTTGTGGGTCGTCATGGGCGCGATCTTCGTGGTGTGGGTGCTGATCTTCTTCTCGGTGTCCGACGCCACCGCGGGCGAACACTCGATCGGACAGACCGTGCGGCTGGTGTGGCGGTCGATCAACAACGCGGTCGTGCCGTCGTTCGTCGGCGGTCCGTGGCAGTGGGACCGCTGGATACCGAGTCCGCCGATGGGTTTCGCACCGACGTGGATGATCGTGCTGGGCTGGCTGGTCGTCGCGGCTCTGGTGACCTGGGCGGTCCTCGCCCGACGCGGGTCGATCGCTGTGGTGGCGTGCACGATCGGTTACCTGGTGGTGGCTCAGCTCCCCGTGATGTGGAACCGTTCGAGCACCAACACGGCTCTCGAACTCGCGCAGACCATGCGCTACCTTCCCGACACCGCAGTCGTCGTGACCATCGCGATCGCGCTGATCGTCGCCTCACCCCCAACGGCACGCGCGGCCACCGGTCGTCATACCGGGACGGCCTCGGAGCATGGGCGTGTCGTGGTCGCGGTGACTGTCGTCGGCGGGCTCCTGATCGCGTCGGCGACCATCTCGCTGGTCGGGTTCTCCACATCGTGGCGCGACAACCCCACCGGGGACTACCTCGCCAATGCCAAACGTTCGCTGGCCGCCCATCAGGAGCAGACGATGTTCGACCAGGCGTTGCCGCTCGAGGTCCTCCTCCCCGTGGCGTATCCGAACAACCAGATCAGTCACACGTTCGGTCGCTTGTCGGACCGGCCGCAGTTCGGGGTGACGACGGATCGGCTGCAGGTTCTCGACAGCAACGGGAACATGGTCGCCGGTGCCGTGACGCCGGCTCGGACGATCCGGCCGGGTCGCGGCGCGTGCGACCGGCCGGAGGTCACCGGCCCGGCGCGGTTGCGGCTGTCGGGCCCGTTGTTGCGCTGGCGCTGGACCGTCGCCGTCAGCTACTGCGCGAACCAGGCCGGCGAGATCGAATTGTCGCTCGACGACGGTGATCCGGTGCGTGTACCGGTCGACGCCGGCCTCCACGTGGTGTACGTGCAGCTCGAAGGTCAGGGTGAGCGCATCGCGATCCGGCCGGTGACCCCCGGGCTCACCCTGCACACCGGCGAGGGTCGCGTCGGTGAGGTCGCCGACGCGCGGTTCGTCGGCTGACAAACGCCGTACCGCGACATCACTGTTCGACCGGTGTCGAGAAGACGGTGATGTCGTCGAAGTCGACTCCCTCGGTCAGCGCGAGCAGACGTAGAGCCGATGCCAGCTCGGGTTCGGCTGTGACATAGGTGATCTCGCGGTCACCCGCGGCCGCCACCTGGGCGTCGAGTTGCTGCGTGAGCAGGTCCGTGCCCGCCCAGTCCGCATCCAGGCGCCCGCCGGTGATGTGCTCGGCGTAACCCGGCGCGAACGCCACGAACAGGTTGCCCTGCGGTCCCACGCCGTCGAACACGTAGTCGCCGACCTTGACTCCGTAGCTACTGGGGAAGCCGACCACCTGATCGTTGTACCGTGCGGCCTCCGCCTGCTTGATGCCCGTGCGCACCAACGAGATCGGCTGCTTGCTGGACTCTTCCTGACTGTCGATGTACTCGTTGAGGTCGCCCTCGGTCGAGTCGACGAACGGGAGGTACTGCAGCGTGGGAATCGCCCGGACACCGCGTGCACCCTGGGGGAGATCGGTGGCCGCACACCTGGTATCGGCGCGCCCGCCGAACGGGGTGGTGAGAACCCGGGTACAGGTGCCGCCGCGTTCGCCGGGCCGCCCGTCGTCGACCGCGTAGCGCACGGTGATCCCGAAATTGACGTGGCCGTTCACCGGTCGCATCTCGTCGGCGACCTCGGGGTTGAGCGCGCCACTGGCAGTGATGGTGAAACCGCACGAGGCGGGTGTGCACGATCCGGTCGCGCGGGTGGTGATCGGATTGTCCGCCAGCGGGACCGCCGGGGCGGGGATGCTCAGGAGATCGGGGACCAACGCGCGTTCGTCCGCGTACAGCGTGGCGAGGTCGTCGGGCGCCAGCACGGTGACGTCGGTGTCGATGCTGACGTGGATGCCCTCCCGCTCGAACTCGCCGGTGATGTGGGTGACTTGTTTGGTCGACGGATCGAACGTCGTCTCCATCGACCCGACACGCAGGGTGTCGGCGTCGACGGCGGTGATCACGGGGTCGCTGGTGGGCCAGAACCGGGCGTCCGGTGTGCCCTGATTCGGTGCCGGGAGTTCCAGGCCGAGTTGGGGTGGCTCCACACGTTCGGTGTTGCCGATACGGCCGGCGAGCAGTGCCGGCGACAGGAGATAGCCGAGGTCGGGCAGGCCGGAGTAGCGCAGATCGGTCCAGGTGTCGTCGACCGCGCCGAGGTCGAGGGCGGAGGCAACCGGCGCACCGTCGAACAGGTCGGTCCACACCCGCGACGGACCCTTCAGATACCGGTAGTTGCCGATCTGTCGGTACTCGGCGGGCGTCGAGTTGTAGGCGATCTCGCCGTCGGCGTTCTTCGTCGCCGCGACCGTCAGGTCGGTGAACTCCACCGTCTGCGGATCGGAGTCGGGCGCATCCGACGTGGTCGTGAGGGTGCCCGTGTATCGGGCTCCGGGACTTCCACCGAGGCCGAAGGCCACCTCGTCGAGGTTCTTCTGGGCGGTGAACACCGCGGTGGGTGATGCGGAACCGTCGGTGGGGAAGGGCACGAGGGACAGCACGACCCCGGCGACGAGCGCCACCACGCCGATACCGAACAGAACCGCGGGACCGGCTATCGACCGTTGGCGCATCGCAGACCTTTCCAGGTGCCTCGACGACCCCCGCGGTCGTCGGTGTGACCAGCAGATCATGCCGGACCCGGCGGGCGACATGCACCGGATGAATGACCCGGCGACGCCTCCCCCGATTCGGGCATATCGTAACCGCCGGTCACCGACCTACGCCGGGGGTGTCGGCGCTCGGGGGTAGCCTTGTCTCCTGATGACAAGCTCCACCCGCGCGACGGCCGCCGGTACTCCGACAGCCCGGTCCGCCGACACCTCCGATGACCCCACCGCCCGCCTGCTGGCCGATCTGAATCCGCAGCAACGTGCGGCGGTGCTGCATGCCGGTTCACCGCTGCTCATCGTCGCCGGCGCCGGGTCCGGCAAGACGGCCGTGCTCACACGGCGTATCGCGTACCTGCTCGCCGAACGGGACACCACTCCCGGACAGATCCTGGCGATCACGTTCACCAACAAGGCGGCGGCGGAGATGCGGGAGCGGGTGATCGACCTGGTCGGGCCCCGCGCGGCCTACATGTGGGTCTCCACCTTCCACTCGACCTGCGTCCGCATCCTCCGCGCGCAGTCCGCCCTGCTCGGCGCACGGAACTCCAACTTCTCGATCTACGACTCGGACGACTCGAAGCGCCTGCTGGGCATGATCATCCGCGACATGGATCTCGACCCGAAGAAGTTCAGCGCCCGCGGCGTGGCGGTGAGCATCTCGAATCTCAAGAACGAGTTGATCGACCCCGACGAGGCGCTGACGAAGGCCGGCGAGGGCGAGCCGTCGGTGTTGGTGATCGCGCAGATCTACGCCGAGTACCAGCGGCGCCTGCTCGCGGCCAACGCGTTCGACTTCGACGATCTCATCGGCGAGACCGTGTCGTTGCTGCAGCGCCATCCGGAGGTGGCCGAGTACTACCGGCGCCGGTTCCGTCATGTCATGGTCGACGAGTACCAGGACACGAACCACGCCCAGTACGTGTTCGTCCGCGAGCTCGTCGGCGAGGAGAACACCGACTCGCCGGTGCCGCCGTCGGAGTTGTGCGTGGTCGGCGACGCTGATCAGTCGATCTACGCGTTCCGCGGGGCGACCATTCGCAACATCGAGGAATTCGAACGCGACTACCCGAACGCGGAGACGATCCTGCTCGAGCAGAACTACCGCTCGACGCAGACGATCCTGTCGGCCGCCAACGCGGTGATCGCCCGCAACGAGAACCGCCGGGACAAGCGGCTGTGGACGGATTCGGGCGACGGTGAGCTGATCGTCGGGTACGTGGCCGATTCGGACCGCGACGAATCCCTGTTCATCGCCAAGGAGATCGAGGATCTCACCGACTATTCGATCGGCGGCTCCACGAGTCACTCGTACTCCGACATCGCGGTCTTCTACCGCACCAACACCGGTTCACGGCCCCTGGAAGAGGTGTTCGTCCGGCACGGCATCCCGTACAAGGTGGTCGGCGGCACCAAATTCTACGAACGCAAAGAGGTCCGCGACGTCGTCGCCTACCTGCGTGTGGTGGCGAATCCCGACGACTCGGTGAGTCTGCGGCGCATCCTCAACACCCCGCGACGGGGGATCGGCGATCGGGCCGAGGCATGTGTGGCGGTGCATTCGGAGAACCGCGGCATCAGCTTCTACGAGGCGCTTGTCGAAGGTGCCGAGGGCAAGGTGGGGATGCTGAACACCCGTGCGGTCAAACAGATCGGCGGCTTCGTCGAGCTGATCGAAGGTCTGCGCAACGACTTCCTCGCGACGTTCGGGGCGGCCGGTGACGCCGCCGAAGACGTCGCGGTCGTGGACGCGACCGAGGAGGGCGCCGACATCGGCGAACTCGTCGACGCCATCGTCGAGCGCACCAACTACCGCGCCGAACTCGAGGCATCGCGCGACCCCCAGGACGGTGCGCGGCTCGACAACATCAACGAATTGGTCGCCGTGGCAAGAGAATTCAGTGCCGAAGCGGCGGGGCTGGCCGCCGACGACGGAATCGACCTCGATGACCTCGACGACGTCGACGCCCCGGTGGGTGACGGCGAGCCCGAGCCCGGATCCCTGGCCGCGTTCCTGGAGAAGGTGTCGTTGGTCGCCGACGCCGACCAGGTGCCCGACGAGGGCGAGGGAGTGGTGACCCTCATGACGTTGCACACGGCGAAGGGGCTGGAGTTCCCCGTCGTGTTCGTGACCGGTTGGGAGGACGGCCATTTCCCCCACATGCGGGCATTGGGTGATCCTGCCGAGCTCAGTGAGGAACGCCGCCTCGCCTACGTGGGCATCACCCGCGCGAAAGAACGGCTCTACCTGACCCGGTCGATGACCCGGGCATCATGGGGTCAACCGGTGTCCAACCCGGAATCCCGTTTCCTGCAAGAGATTCCGCAGCATCTGCTGGATTGGCGACGAACCGAGCAGTCCCGATCGGCGGGCCGTCGGTTCGGCTCGTCCGGCGGTGTGTTCGGGCGCGGTGACTCCGGATTCGGCAGTGATCGGCTCGGCCGGTCGTCGTACTCGTCGGACCCGACGCGCGGCCGAAACAAGCAGGTGCACTACGACATCGGCGACCGGATCAACCATCCGAAGTACGGCATGGGCAAGGCCGTCGCGAAGGAGGGGAGTGGTGCCACCGAACGCATCACCTTCGACTTCGGAGGCAGCGTCGGCCGCGTCACGCTCCTGACCGCCGGTGGTCTACCCGGCGACAAGCTGTAGTCCAGCCTTCCGCAACCGCACCAGAGGCTCCCAACGCCATCAGCACGGAGGTCGACTGGGCGCTAGATTTCGTCGAGTGTGCACACCATCCCGACTTCGTTAGCCGAGTTCTGAACCCGTGTGCACACTCGACGAAATCTAGCGCCCAGTCGACACGAACTGCTAACCCAGGCGACAACCTACGCCCAGTCGACCTCCGTGCTGATGGCGTTGGCGGCCTAGGTGCGGTTGGGAGCGTTGGGTGCGGTGGCTAACTACCGTAGGCGGACAGCTGAACGCCGTGCTCGGCCAGCCACGGTGTCGGGTCGACCTTGGTGGTGCCGTTCTTCCAGACCTCGAAGTGCACGTGCGGGCCGGTGGAGAAGCCTTCGTTGCCGACCAGGGCGATGACGTCGCCCGCGGTCACGTGCTGGCCCTTCTGGACCAGGACGCCGGAGGACGACATGTGGCCGTACATGGTGACGGTGCCGTCTTCGGCGCGGATCTGCACCCAGTTGCCGTAGCCGGAGGCCGGGCCGGCGTCGATGACCACACCGTCGGTGACGGCGTGGATCGGGGTGCCCAGCGGGGCTGCGAGATCGATACCGCCGTGGAAGCTGCCCCAGCGCATCGCGAAGCTCGACGTGAAGTCGTACTGGCCCATCGGGATGGGCGAGGCGAACATGGGACGGCGGGCCAACGCCTCGCGACGGTCCTCCTCGGCGGCCATGGCCTTGCCGACGGCGAGCTGCTCGGAGTAGCCGCTCATGTCCTTGGTGGGGGCGGTGGCAGCGAGTCCCGGTCCGAGATCGGGCGTCTCGCCGGTGGTGCCGACGTTCGCGGTGTTCGACGGCGCGGGCGCATCGATGCTGTCGGTGGAGCCGACCTGGGCGACGGCGGCGACAGCGGCGCCGGCGGCCATGGCGATGAGTGCGGCACGACCGCCCTTGAGGGCGGTCGGTGGGGCGCTGATGCGGTGCTTCCCGCCGCGGCGGGCCGGAGCGGAGGCGGGGCGGGTGCGGAACGGCTTCTCGTCGCCCTCCACACGCATCGGGAGGTCGTCGCTCTCGGTGCTCGTGAGGGCGTAGTTGTCGAGGCGGGCGCCGTCGATGTCGAACGGTTCGTCGTGCTCGTAGCCGTCGAACTCGCTCTCCGGGATCAGGATGTCCTGGGTGATCTCGGAACGGGTCGGTCGGTAGTAGCGGTCCCACGACGCGGGATCCCACGTCTGGTCCGTGGACTCCCACGCGGGCGACTCGGCGGTGAACTCATCGATCGGGATGATCGTGGTGACTTCCGTGCCGGAATGATCTTCGTCGCGGGCGGCGGGGTGCCCGGTGGTCGTGACCGACCGGCCTGAGAAACCAGATCCCGTCAAATCGTCCACCTCATCTCTTTACTGCCGAGGACTACCCGTTGCCGTCCGTAATCCTTTTGTGACCAACTGCCAGCCGACGGTAACGAAATGATTGCGGCAAGTCCAACGCAGGGACCCGAAAACCCGGCAATCTGTGAGCCGCATCACAGCGGATCGAACCGGAAAGTGGCGTTCGTCCGAATACGGCGCGGGCGGCCCGTCTGTCGGCGGACAATCTATGAGAGCACGCGTCGGCCACGCCCGGACGCCCCGGGTCGCTTTGTCGTGGCCCATCCGACCGAGCGAGTGATCTGTCGCACAAGCGCCGGGTGTGCCGACAAAGCCCATACGCGGCAGGTTTAGAGTCCGATATGGCCCGCACAACACCCCTGCGGTGTACATCCTTCCGCGGTCAAATCTACGAGATGGTGAGCTGAATGGATCTCTTCGAATACCAGGCGAAGGAACTCTTCGCCAAGCACGAGGTGCCCACCTCGGCCGGTCGTGTCACCGACACGGTCGCCGGGGCACGTGAGATTGCCGAGGAAATCGGCAAGCCCGTCATGGTCAAGGCCCAGGTCAAGGTGGGTGGCCGCGGCAAGGCCGGCGGCGTCAAGTACTCCAAGGACGTCGACGAGGCCGTCGCGAACGCCGAGGCGATTCTCGGCCTGGACATCAAGGGCCACGTCGTCAAGAAGCTGCTGGTCGCAGAGGCGAGTGACATCGCCGAGGAGTACTACATCTCCTTCCTGCTCGACCGCACCAACCGCACCTACCTGGCCATGTGCTCGGTGGAGGGTGGCGTCGAGATCGAGGTCACCGCGGAAGAGAATCCCGACGCCCTCGCCAAAATCCCCGTCGACGCCGTCAAGGGTGTCGACCTCGCGTTCGCGCGCAGCATCGCCGAGGCCGGCAAACTGCCTGCCGAGGTGCTCGACGCCGCAGCCGTCACCATCCAGAAGCTCTGGGAGGTGTTCATCAAGGAAGACGCCCTGCTGGTCGAGGTCAACCCGCTGGTGCGCACCCCCGACGACCAGATCCTCGCCCTCGACGGCAAGGTCACCCTGGACGCCAACGCCGACTTCCGCCAGCCCGGTCACGAGGCGTTCGAGGACAAAGAGGCCACCGACCCGCTCGAGCTCAAGGCCAAGGAGAACGACCTCAACTACGTCAAGCTCGACGGTCAGGTCGGCATCATCGGCAACGGCGCGGGGCTGGTCATGTCGACCCTCGACGTCGTCGCCTACGCCGGTGAGGCCCACCAGGGTGTCAAGCCGGCCAACTTCCTCGACATCGGTGGCGGCGCCTCCGCCGAGGTGATGGCTGCGGGCCTCGACGTCATCCTGGGCGACGAGCAGGTCAAGTCCGTGTTCGTGAACGTCTTCGGCGGCATCACCGCCTGCGACGCGGTCGCCAACGGCATCGTCGGCGCGCTGCAGAAGCTCGGCGACGAGGCGAACAAGCCGCTTGTCGTCCGGCTGGACGGCAACAAGGTCGAAGAAGGCCGCAAGATCCTGGCCGATGCGAACCACCCGCTGGTGACGCTGGCCGAGACCATGGACAGCGGCGCCGACAAGGCCGCCGAACTGGCGAGCAAGTAGGAGCAGCAGAATGTCCATCTTTCTGAACAAGAGCAACAAGGTCATCGTCCAGGGCATCACCGGCGGTGAGGGCACCAAGCACACCGCCCTGATGCTCAAGGCAGGCACCAACATCGTCGGCGGCGTCAACGCCCGCAAGGCCGGCACCACCGTCAGCCACGACGGCGGCGTGGAGCTGCCGGTGTTCGGGTCGGTGTCGGAGGCCATGAAGGAGACCGGCGCCGACACGTCGATCGCCTTCGTGCCGCCGAAGTTCGCCAAAGACGCGATCATCGAGGCCATCGACGCCGAGATCCCGCTGCTCGTCGTGATCACCGAGGGCATCCCGGTGCAGGACAGCGCCTACGCCTGGGCCTACAACCAGTCCAAGGGCAACAAGACCCGCATCATCGGGCCCAACTGTCCGGGCATCATCACGCCGGGTGAGTCGCTGGTCGGCATCACGCCGAACAACATCACCGGCAGCGGCCCCATCGGTCTGGTGTCGAAGTCGGGCACGCTGACCTACCAGATGATGTACGAGCTGCGTGACATCGGCTTCTCCACCGCCATCGGCATCGGCGGCGACCCGGTCATCGGCACCACTCACATCGACGCCATCGAGGCCTTCGAGAAGGACCCCGACACCAAGGTCATCGTGATGATCGGTGAGATCGGTGGCGACGCCGAGGAGCGTGCCGCCGACTACATCAAGGCCAACGTCTCCAAGCCGGTCGTCGGCTATGTCGCGGGCTTCACTGCGCCCGAGGGCAAGACGATGGGCCATGCCGGCGCCATCGTGTCCGGCAGCTCGGGCACCGCGCAGGCCAAGAAGGAAGCCCTCGAGGCCGCCGGCGTGAAGGTCGGCAAGACGCCGAGCGAGACCGCGAAGCTCGCCCGCGAGCTGTACCAGGGCCTGTAGCCCACAGATCGAAGGATGTAGCCGTTGTTCCCGTCTCGCGGGGGCAACGGCTACATCTCTTTGTGCTCCTTGCGCGTGTGCGATGTCTACGATTCATCCGTGGGTCATGACAGCAAGGTGCCGAGAGGTGCCGTGCCCGCCATCGGGGCGGTGGCGCTCGGCGCCCGGGCAGTGGTGGCGTCGGCGCGCATCGGCGCGGCCGGTGCCGGGTTCGTCCTGCGACTCCCCGTCGTCGGGCCGTTGGGCCGCAAGGGCATCGAGCGCCTCGACGCCGAGGGCGACCGAGTCCTGGCGGCCGTACCCGCTCTGGTCGACCGGGTGCGATCCCTCGTCGTCGTGGTCGTCACAGCGGTGATCGAGGAGTTGGACCTGACGACGTTGGTGCGCGAGAACGTCGATCTGAACGCGATCGCCGAGGCCCTCGACATCGAGGCGGTTCTCGACCGCGTCGACCTCGACGCAGTGATCCGAGATCGGGTCGATCTGAACGGGGCGGTCGCCCTGGTGGACCTCGATGGTGTCGCGGCGAGAATCGACATCGACGGCATCGCGGCGCGGATTGACATCGATGCCATCCTCGGCCGGGTCGACCTGATCGGGTTGGCCGACGAGATCATCGAGGGGGTCGATCTGCCCGACATCATCCGCGAGGCCAGTACATCGGTCACCGCCGACGTCATGACCGACGTCCGCAGCACGAGCGAACGTGCCGACGACGCCGTCGCGCAGGTCGTCGGCCGCATCCTCCGGCGGGCACGGGAGACGACGCCCGATGACTGATCAGCACCGTCCCGCCGCCCACCACGCACTTCATTCCCCTGCGGTACACGACACCGACAAGAGCGCCGGGATCGTCAGCCGTGGCGTCGCCGCGTTCGTCGATCTGCTGGTCGTGCTCGCGATCCTGAGCGGCGCCTACCTCGGATACGCCATGGTGCGCTTGCTGTTCAGCATCCGCGACTTCTCGTTCCCCCAGCCGAATGCAGTGTTCACCGCCACCGGGTTCATCGTGGTCTCGGTCGGCTATCTCGCACTGTGCTGGGCGGTGTCGGGCCGCACTTTCGGTTCGGTGGCGATGGGCTTGCGCGTGGTCAACCACAAGGGCAGTCGACTGAAGCCGGTGGCAGCGCTGTTGCGCGCGTTGATCTGCGTCTTCTTCGCGATCGGATTGCTGTGGGTCGCAGTGCATCCGCAGCGACGGTCGGTGGCCGACATGATCCTCCGTACGCGAGTGGTCTACTCGCGCTGACCCGCTGCGCGCTCTGCCTCGGATTTGAGCGCGGTCAAGCCCTTCTCGAAGTCCTTCCCGAGCATGCGGTCGAACAGGCCCAGCGGAGCTGCGATCCGGGAGAACAGTGAGTGCGGCCCGGTCATCGTCCACGTCACCTCGGTCATCGCCTCGCGAGGGGCGAGGGTGAACACGCTGGTGCTGCTGGATTTCATGGGCTTCTCGAAGGTGACGGCAACCGCGACACGGGTGGGTGTGGTGTCCTCGACGATCTCCATGGTTCCTTTGCCCGCCTTACCATTTCCGGACCACGCATACTTGGCGCCGACTCCGCTCTCGGCGCCGGAGTATTCGCGATGCAGATCAGGGTCGATGTCCTCCCACGGTGACCAGCGCCGCCATTCATGGAGGTCGACGATGAGCGGATAGATCTGGTCGGGCAACGCTGCGATCGTTTCGGTCCGGGTCACGGTGTACTCGCCCATGGTGATCTCCTGTCTCGGTGATGGTCGCATGCAGTATGACCGAGGTGACGCGCAAGATTCATCGTCATGCCCGGGACTAGGGTGGAACCGTGACCGACCCACTTCGCGTCGACGCCCGCACGTTGGTCGAACTCCTCGTCGACGAGGGCACCTGGATCAGCTGGGATGCGCCTGCGGTGTGGGAGCCCGATGACCCCGACTATCGGGCCGCTCTGGGCCGGGCACGCGACCGCACGGGTGTCGACGAGTCGGTGATCACCGGCGCCGGTCGGATGCGCGGTGTGCCGGTTGCGCTGGTGATCAGCGAGTTCGGGTTCCTCGGCGGATCGATCGGCCGCACCGCAGGTCAACGTGTCGTCGCCGCCATCGAACGGGCCGCCCGTGACGAACTACCCGTGGTGGCATTGCCGGCGTCGGGTGGTACCCGGATGCAGGAAGGCATCTCTGCCTTCCTGCAGATGGTCGCGATCACCGGGGCGGTCAACGCGCACAAGGCGGCAGGTCTGCCGTACATCGTGTATCTGCGGCACCCGACCACCGGCGGGGTGTTCGCGTCCTGGGGTTCGCTCGGCCATGTCACCTGGGCGCAGCCGGGAGCGCTGATCGGGTTTCTCGGTCCGCGTGTCTTCGAAGGGCTGACCGGCCACGCGTTCCCGGACGGTGTGCAGACGTCGGCAAACCTGCACCGCCACGGCCTGATCGACGCCCTGGTCACCCCGGATGAGCTGGCCGACGCCCTCGGCCCGGTCCTGCGACTGCTGAGCACCGGCGGTGCCGAAAAGCCGTCGAGGATGACACCTGCCATCGTCGACCCGACACGCGAGGTGTGGCCGTCGGTCCTCGCGACACGCGATCCTCACCGCCTCGGTATGGCAGACCTGCTCGCGCCCGACAGGTCGGCGGTGTTGCGGGGCGATGCGCCGATCTGGTTGGCGCTGAGACGATTCGGCGGACGAGTCGCGGTCGTGATCGGACAGGACCGTCGGCGTCAGGCAGGCGGTGATCTGATCGGCCCGGCAGATCTGCGAGCGGCGAGGCGTGCGATGGAATTGGCCACGGACCTGCGGTTGCCCGTGGTCACCGTCATCGACACGCCGGGTGCCGAACTGTCCCCGGCCGCAGAGGAGGGCGGGCTTGCCGGCGAGATCGCCGGGTGCACATCGGAATTGATCGCGCTGCCGGTGCCCACGGTGTCGGTGCTGCTCGGTCAGGGCGCCGGAGGGGCGGCGCTGGCGTTGTTCCCGACCGACTTCCGGGTCGGTGCTGTCGACAGCTGGTTGTCGCCGCTCCCGCCGGAGGGGGCCAGCGTCATCGTGTACCGCGACACCGAACACGCCGCGCAGATGGCCGAGGCGCAGGGCATCGCCGCGAGCGCGCTCTACGTCGACGGCACCCTCGATCACCTCGTGGACATCTCTGCCGACCACGGCATGGACGTGCTGGAAGCCGTGATCGCCGACGAACTACGGAGTCGATCACGTCCGTCGGTCCGGCGTCGGACCCGCACCCCCGGCGGTGGTCGGTGACGCGGCGGGTCGTCGGCGTCGGCGCGATCGTCTGGGACACCGCAGACAGGCTCCTGTTGGTGGAGAGGGGTCGCCCACCGCAGGCAGGTCGATGGACCGTGCCCGGTGGCAAGGTCGAGCCGGGTGAGTCGCTGCCCGCCGCTGCGGCCCGGGAGGTGTTGGAGGAGACCGGCCTTCACGTACAGGTGGGTGTCGAAGCGTGGGTCGTCGACATACCGGGCGACGACGATGTGGTGTTCGAGGTACACGATTTCGTCGCCGAGGTGCGCTCGGGAACCCTGCGGGCAGGGGATGACGCGGCCGACGCGCGGTGGGTGCCGGTCGCCGAGCTGCAGCGTCTGCCGTTGACAGATGGACTGGTCGAACACCTGACGCGGTACGGCCTGATGCGCTGAGCAGCGACTTCGACATGGCGACGATTGCCGAGCAAGCTGGGTACGTGACGGGCGGGCCCCGCCCCATGGGAACAGGCGCCCGTGCGACAACACGCCTCGATGAAAAGGACGACATGACCGAACTGCTGCCCCTCGATCCCGACCAGTTGCTCACCACCACCCGCTCGGTGCGCAAGCGACTCGACCTGGAGCGGCCGGTGGAGCTGGAGGTGGTCCGCGAGGCCCTGGAGGTGGCGCTGCAGGCACCATCCGGCAGCAACAGCCAGACCTGGCACTGGATCGTTCTGACCGACCCGGAGGTCAAACAGAAGGTCGCCGACCTGTATGCGAAGTCGTTCGCGGCGTACTCGGCCAATCAACCGGGGAAAGACGCGACGGCGCAGCGGGTCAGGTCGAGTGCGCAGTATCTCGCCGACACCATGGGTCAGGTGCCGGTGCTGGTGATCGGCGCGATCTACAGCGGCGGTGAGCTGTCGAAGGGGAATCAGGCCGGGTTGTGGGGATCGCTGCTGCCCGGAGCCTGGAGCCTGTCGCTCGCACTGCGGGCCCGCGGTCTGGGCTCGGCGTGGACGACGCTGCACCTGGCTTACGAAAAGGAGATCGCCGAGATCCTCGGTATCCCGTCGACCGTCCACCAAGGTGTTCTGCTGCCGGTCGCGTACACCAAGGGCACGGACTTCAAACCCGCCGGCCGCAAGCCGCTCGACGACATCCTCCACGTCAACCACTGGTGAGGTGCGGCCGGGCCGCCGACCGGGCCGGTAGAGTCCGAATGCACCATGACCACCTCGCCCTCCGCTGAACAGCCGCCGCGCACGCGCCGAGGTCAAGCGAAGGCCGCGCGCCGCGCAGAGCTGCTCGAGGCCGCCGCGAGACTGATGGCCGAACGCGGATTCACCGGGGTCACCCTCGAGGACATCGGGCGCGCCGTCGGCATCAGCGGCCCGGCGATGTACCGGCACTTCTCGTCGAAGACCGACCTGCTCGACCAGATGCTCGTCGACATCAGCCAGCGGCTTCGCGACGGCGGCGCCGAGGTCGTCGAGGGCGCGACAGATCCGGAGCAGACCTTGCGCGAGTTGATCCGCTTCCACATCGACGTTCTGGTCACCAAACCGGACCTCATTGCCGTGCAGGACCGCGACCTCACCTCGCTGACTCCCGCCGCCAACCATCAGGTGCGCTCTCTGCAGCGGCGATATGTCGAACAGTGGGTCGACGTGCTGCTCGCAGTGGACGACGCTCGTCGCGCCGGGCTGTCCCGAGCGGAGGCTCGCGTCCGCGTCCATGCCACCTTCGGACTGCTCAACTCGTCACCGCGGCTGCCGCCGTTCGCGCCCGACGATCTGAGGGCGTTGCTCACGACGATGGCGTGGGCGGCCTTGGTGGCGCCTCGCGGGTGAGTGGCGTCGGGCGGACGAATGATCTGTGCGGTGCCGTGAGCTCCGAGAGGCATCTGTCCTGATAGCGTCCTGTCAGGGCCATTCGGGGATGGCCAAAAGGGGGATCGATGGGTGCGCAGTGCGACGATCTGGTCGATGAGATCGATGCGTTCTACCAGGGGTTCGGACAACCCGCCGCGTTGATCGGTGCCCTACGGACTGCTGTCCTCCTCGTTCCCGTCAGCGAGGCCGGATGTGTATGGCGCACCGTGGTAGATGGTGTCGGTTGGATCGGCGTGTTCACCAGTGAACGCGAGTACGCCAAGTTCCTGGCGGCCCGAGGCGAGTACGGCCCGGCGAAATACCATGCGATGCTCGGCTCTCGAATCGTGGACGACGTCACCCTCAGTTTCGACGATGCCACCGGAATCGTGATCGACCCGTGCGGCGATCGGCCCATGCCCTTCCCGCAGGAGGCTTCGTCATGGGCGAGCTGAACGTCGATCCGAAAGTGCTGCAGCAGGCGGCCGACGGCATCACCGGAATCATCGACGGGCTCTCCGGGCTGGGAGTGGGACAGACCGGCGCGCTGGGCCGTGGATTCTCACTGCTGACCATGTCGCCGGAGGAGGCCGGAAAGCAGGAGATCCAGACGAGCTTCGAAGAATTCGCGGAGCGCTGGTCGTGGGGCGTGCGTCACCTCGTGCAGGCTGCCAACGAGATCGCAGAGGCGCTGGACCTGTCGGCCGGCCGCTACCACATCATGGATGAAACGGCGTCCGACGCGTTCAAGACCATGTGGACTCACCTCGCCGGCAACCCGCACCTGAGCTCCGAGGAGATCAGCGAGCGGAGCTGGGGAGACACCTTCGCGGACAACCCGATCAACAACGTGATGAATCCCGACTACAGCGCCGAGTCCTTCGACGAGGCCCTCGATCACATCGAAACCAACAACGCCGTCATCGGTGCCGTCGGCGACCAGGCCCTCGCCAACCTGTCGCCCACTGCCGGGCTTCTCGGTGCAGGAGACCCCGCGTACAACTCGGGTGCGGCCGACGAGGCGGCGGAGATCCTCGACGGCGCGCAGTCGCCGTCCGACACCGGTAGCTCCGACTGATGGGACTTCTCGACGGGATAACCGACGGCCTCAACCAAATCGGCGACGCTGCCGAGGATGTCATCGAGAGCGGAGTCGAACACGCGGGCCAGGCCATCGATGCGGGACTCGACGCCGCAGCGGGGGTCGCACGACACCTCGGAGCCGACGGGGTCGCCGAATCGCTGGATGATGCGGGTGACCGGGTTGCCAGCGCGACCGGTGGTGCGGTGGACGAACGCGAACTCGGCGAGACCGAGGACAAACGCGAACTGGTCCGCGGTGACCCGGGAAAGATCAACGAAACCGCAAGCACCCTGGACGACATGGGCGCGGACATCGGTTCCACCGGTTCGGCATTGCGTCAGGTGGACGCATCGGGCTGGACGGGCGACGGTGCGGACGCGTTCAATGCGGTTTTCGATCAGCAGCCGGCGCTGTGGAACGAGGCGTCCACGGCGATGGCCGCGACCTCGGCACAGTTGTCAGGGTGGGCGAGCACGGTGGAATGGGCTCAATCCGAGGCTGCCGAAGCGATAGCGAAATGGCGAGAAGCCGAGAACGACGAGCGCGCCAAGAAGGCCGAATACAACGCACTGTCCGGTGACGAGCAGGCGGCTACACCGCTGGTCGACACCTGGACCGCCAAGTACGACGAAGCACGTCGAATCCTGACAAGGGCCCGGACCGAACGTGACAGCATCGCCGGTGAGATCGCGGGTTCCATCGACGCGCAGACTGCCATGGCGCCCACCGAGCCGCCGTTCCTCAATCGGATGGGCGCCAACGCGATCGACGCGAAGGATGCGGCCGACCATGCACGCCTGAGCTTCACGACCGGATTGGCGACGAGTCTGACCGGCATCGTCCAGTTCGGTCGAAAGATCAACCCCACAGACCCGTACAACATGAGCCATCCGGCCGAGTACCTGAAGGGGACAAGCGATCTGGTCACGGGAATGGTTGTCGCGGCGGCGGATCCGGGTGCGGCGGTGGACACTTTTCTCTCCGAAGCGCGCAAGAACCCGTTCGAGACGATGGGCAGCCTCACCGGTGACGCGATTCTGACGGCGGCCACCGGAGGCGGCGGCGCGGCAGTTGCCCTGGGCAAGAATGGCGCACGGGTGAGTGGGCTGGGGCGGGAAGCGCTTGATTCGGCACGTGGGGCCGAACGCGCCACGGATCCACCGCGTGGGGACTCGCGGGCGTCCGGCCGCAGCGCCGAAGGTCGAGGTGCGACACCGCGAGATGACGCCGCTCCGGAGAGTCGCCCGACCACGGCCGGTGACGACCCACCGCATGCCGCCGGCGAGGCACAGCCCGGGAAGGAGCCGTCGCAACCGACGGTGCACGCGCAGGAGCGTGACGAGCCTGCAACATCTGGCTCGAACGACACCGAATCCCGACCGGAAACCGCCGCGACAACGTCGGACTCGGCGGAGCCGGGTACCCCGACCGACCCGTCCACGTCCGGGTCATCGGACTGGGCCGACCCGGCCGATGGCGGTGAGGCGTCGGGTGACGCCTCCTCCGACGCGACCACGCCCCATGCCGACAGCAGTCGAGATGTGGAGGAATCGGGTCCGACGGTCACCCAGCAGGCTGCCGACGACCAAGGCGCCGGCCGAGCTGTCGAGGAGTCGGGCGGGGCCAATGATCAATCCGCACAGGATGTCACAGTGGGCGGCGACCCGGTCGACCTGGCGACCGGCGAGTTCCTGCTGCCCGAGGCCGATCTCGAACTGCCGGGTGTGTTGCCGCTGACCATCGGTCGCCGCCACCGCTCCGGATACCGTTTCGGTCGGTGGTTCGGGCCCAGCTGGTCGACGACTTTCGACATGCGGGTCGTCGTCGAACAGGCGGGCGTCACCATGCTGGCGGAGGACGGTGTGATGCTGACGTATCCGCACCCAGGCGTCGACGTACCAGTGTTGCCGCGAGATTCCCGGCAGCGATGGACCATGTCGCGAACCGATCGTGGCGGCTATCGGGTCCATGATCCCGACCGTCGTCTCACCTGGCACTTCGCGCCCAAACCGGAACTGGCTGGGCTGGATACGGCTCTGGGGAATCTCGCCATCAGCGCCATCACCGACCGCCACCACAATCGGATTCGGTTTCACTATGACTCGGAGGGAGCTCCCGCCGAGATCAGTCATTCGGCCGGGTACCGGGTCGCCGTCGACACGCGGGACGGACGAATCCGCTCAGTCGCTGTCGTAGCCCCAGGTCGGGAAGCCCCCACCGTGGTTCGCGAGTTCGACTACACGGCAGGCCATCTGACCACGGTCACCAAGCCGTCCGGTGGCGTCACCACCTACCGGTACGACGAGCACGGACGCATGGTGTCCTGGCATGACGCCAACGGCAATCAGATGGCGAACACCTACGATTCGGACGGACGCGTCATCGCCCAGGACGGAACCGACGGCATCATGTCCACCGGCCTCGACTACGTCACCACCGGCGACGGATCGGGATCGGTCACGGTGCTCACCGACTCGGTCGGCACGCGGACAGGGTACGGATTCGACCAGGACCTGCGGCTGCGCGACGTCCAATTGCCCAGCGGCGCGCGAACACATACAGACTTCAATCAGCGCCGCGACCCACTCCGGGTGACGTCACCGGACGGTGCTGTCACCCGGTACCTCTACACACCTGACGGCGACGTCGCCGAGCTGACACGACCCGACGGCGCCACCGTTCGCATCGAGTACACAGCCCCGGGTCGTCCGTCCGCCATTCACAACGTCGACGGTTCCGTCACCCGGCACGAGTGGGATGACCAGGGCAATCTGGTGGCGGTCACCGGTCCCCGGGGTGCTCGAACCGAGTACGGCTACCGGGGTGACGGTGCCCTCGAGACGATCGGCCACGCGACCGGTGGCCAGACCCAGATCCGTTGCGATGCGGCGGGGTTGCCGATCCAGGTGGTCGACCCCGCCGGTGCTGTCACATTCGTCGACCGGGACCCGTTCGGGCGTCCGACCGCGGTGACCGATCCGCTCGGGAAGACCACGTCGTATGAATGGTCAGGGGACGGGAAGCTCCTGAGACGCGGCAACCCGGACGCCACCCACGACTCGTGGGATTACGACGGCGAAGGAAACCTGCTCAGGCACACCGGTCCCGGCGGTGAGATCACCGCATACACCTACGGCGCGTTCGATCTCCTCGCGACCAGAACCGATCCCGACGGCAGCGTGACCAGCTATACGTGGGATACGGAACGGCGGCTCACCGGCGTCACGAACCCGCTGGGCCAGAGCTGGACCTACGAGTACGACACCGACGGCCGCCTCGCGGCGGAGATCGACTTCAATGGAGCGCTGACGAGCTACACCCACGATGTCGCCGGTCGGGTCGCGACGGTGACGCCGGCAACCGGAAGCACTCGCCGCCTGCGATACGACGTCCTCGGGCAGTTGATCGAAACCCGCGCCGACACCGGCGAATTCCGCACCTATGCGTACGACCTCGGAGGCCGCCGCACAACCGCCATCAGCGGAGTACATGACGCGGTCACGCACACGGTCCGCTTCGACACCACCACGACAGGGCTACTGGTCGGTGAATCGATCGACGACTGGTCGGTGCTGCGATTCTCTCACGACGCCGTCGGGCGCCGTGTGAGCCGAAGCTCGTCCTCTGGTGGGTTGACCACTTGGCAGTGGAACCCGACCGGCGATGTGTCGATGATGCAGGTCGACGGGCACCCGATGGGCTTCGAGCACGACGTCCGCGGGGCACTCACGAACTGGCGAGTCGGTGAACTGGCCGTGTCACGCGCGTACGACGGCGTGGGCCGGTTGACCGAGCAGCAGGCTCTCGCACACCCGGTCCGGCTCCTCGACCTCGGGCTGGGAGGCGCGGATCGTCCCGACCCGAAAGTGATTCGCGCGGACGAGTACGCATACCGCCCGGATGGCTTCCTGTCGGGCCAGCAGACGTCGACACCGAGTGGTTCGCGCGTTCGCACATACGATCTGGACGAATCGGGACGTGTCACGCACGTCATGGACGACGACACGACAGCCGAGCGGTATTCGTATGACGCTCTCAGCAACGTCGTCGGCGAGCACGTCGGCTTGGACGATGGTGCGGCAACTGATCGGCGTGAGTTCCGCGGGAACCTACTGGTGGCCGACGGGCGTACACGGTTCTCCTACGATGCCGCCGGGCGTCTGGTGCGTAAGACCGTCCGACGGCTGTCGCGGCCTGCCGACGTGTGGCACTACGGCTACGACGCGTTCGATCAGCTCACCAGTGTCACAACGCCCGACGGAACCCGCTGGCGGTACACATATGATGCTTTGGGACGTCGAATCACCAAGGCGCGCCTGAATTCTGCCGGCGAGGCCGAGGAAACGACTCGGTTCGTCTGGGACGGCCACACCGTTGTCGAGCAGCAGTCGTTGGCGGAGACGGTGCGATGGTCGTACCGGCCGGGTACGCATACACCGCTCACCCAGACCCGCGTCCGGGGCGAGGTCGATGACCAGGATGCCGTGGATGCCGAGTTCTTCGCGATCGTCACCGATCTCGTCGGTACGCCGACGGAGCTGGTGGAACCGGACTCTGGCGACGTTGTTGGCCATGCGTCGTCTACCCTGTGGGGCTCGACGACATGGTCGGGTGCGGATACGCCCATCCGGTTCCCGGGCCAGTACTTCGATGCAGAGACCGGCTGGCACTACAACCTGCACCGCTACTACAGCCCCGAGACGGCGCGGTATGTGACACAGGACCCGCTGGGCCTGGTGCCGTCGCCGAATCCGATGGCCTACCCGTTCAATCCGACGGCGTGGGTGGATCCGTTGGGGTTGGTGCCGGAGGGGTGTGAGCCATCCGGCGCTCCCGTTCAGGAAACGGAAACCCGGGCTCCTCGACCAGTCGGGCCCGTTGACGCACTAGACCGGTGGAACGATTTTCTCGGTCCAGGCGAGCATTCAAACTTGCACCCCAGGACCGGGGTGCCGGATTTCGACCGCATCGTTTCTGAGGACGGACAACGAAGTATTCGGTTTGGTCCGCACGAGATGAATAGCAGGCCGACGAAGTTCCATTACCACGAAGAGCAGTGGACCTACTCGCCGCAGCAAGGGGTATGGATTCTCGATAACACTATGGTTAGGGTCCCGTTTCCGAAGGAGAGTTGGTAGTGCAGATCAGGGTCGTGGTCGGTGGGCCTCCGAGAAACGAGATCGTGGTGACAGCCGGATTCGGCGAGTTCCGGTGCGAATGGCGCGGACGCGAAGAAGTCCCGACTGGTTCAGTTGTCGACGTAGAAATCGAAGTAACGGAGAATGCGAATTCAATGCAGGTCGTTGGCACCGACGCGACACCCGGAATCACGTCGGTGGACAACAGAGTCACAATAATTGGACGGATTGCTGAAGTTGAAGACGAGGATCTCTATGTTCTCGACCTTGAACCCGGAATAATCATGGTGGATAGACCTTCTCAGCCGATGGACGTAGCCGTCGGTGACTTGGTTTCGGTGATGGTCGAAGAAGTCCTGGCGTTTCCAACAAATCTCTGAGCTCGTGTCTCTTCATAACTGGTCGCCTGAAGTCTCCGGCAGTTGCAAGTAGATCGGACGTGCTCCTGCAGCCTCATGTGCTGGATCAACGTCGACACGTCGGGCGTCAGAATGGCCGAGTGCAATGACGACACCGATCATATGGTGCGGGACTTGTCAGGTGTGCCCGCCCTGCTGGCCGAGACGCGGCCACCCCTCATGTGACCGAGACGATCCCACCACCGTTCACCTGGTCGAAGCCCGCTTACCTTACGGCTACTCAGCACCTCCCGCTGAAACGAGATGCTCGTGCGCCCGTGCCGATTCCGTCGCACACCCGTTGATCGCCGGCGCTTCCCGGACGAGTTCGTCATCGGTCAACGCCGCAACCATGAACAACGCGAAGTCGATCCGGCGCGTCCGGTTGCTGGCCAGGATCGGATCGCCGACGTGGCGGCTCCACACGGGCAGGCCCTGGCTATCGCCCTCTTCCAGGTCGCTGCCGCGCACCACCGTCCACCGGGTGTCGGAGTCGAAGATGCGTCGGGTCGCCCGCACCTGGTCGTCGATGTCGACGAACCGCGCCCAGCGTGCGAGGTGACTGACGATCGGCACCGCGTAGCGCAGCTTCCACGAGTACCGATCGAGCCCGTCGCGAGAGATGTGCCATCCGCACGAGAAGACCAGTCGGGCGTCGGGTTCGGCGAGGTCGAGGACAGCCTGCGCGGTACCGGTGGAGTAGTTGTGCACACCCCACGGCACCAGCACGGTCAACACCCCGTCGCAGCCTGCGACGGCTCGGGCGATCACATCTCGGTCGTCGGTGCGGCCGGGAATGATCTCGATGCGATCGGCGAACTCGTCGAGTTTCGCCACGCTCTCCGGTCGGCAGACGCTCACGACCTCGTAGCCGCGTTCGAGGCAGTGGCGAATCATATAGTGCCCCAGCTTTCCTGAGGCGCCGACGATGCATACGCGCATCGGTTGGGTGGTGTCGTGTTCTGGGGTGGTCGGCATATCGGCCTCCGGTCTCATTCTGCCCTTACGATGTAAGGTGAGCTTACGCTGTAAGGTAGCGACTGTCCAGAGGAGGTCGAGTGCCGAGTACACGACAGAAAGATCGGGCCCCCGTGACCCGTGCGGCTGTGGTCGCCACAGCGGTGCAGATCGCCGACGCCGAGGGCATCGCTGCGGTGACCATGCGCAAGATCGCCCAGCAACTCGGTGTCGAGGCGATGTCGCTGTATCACCACGTCCGCAACAAGGACGGGATTCTGGATGTGATGGTCGACCACGTGTTCGCGGAGATCGAGATCCCGACGAACGTGGTCTGGCGCGATGCGTTGCGGGTGCGTATGGAGTCCGCGCGGGCCGCGCTGGTTCGCCACCCGTGGGCGCTGGGGCTGATGGACTCGCGGCGCGACCCAGGACCCGAGACCCTGCGGCACCATGATGCCGTCATCGGCGTGATGCGGGGAGCCGGGTTCACGATCCGTGGTGCCGCCCATGCCTTCTCGCTGCTGGACAGTTACCTCTACGGGTACGTCCTGCAGGAGACGACGATGCCGTTCGACTCAGCGGACGAGGCGGCCACGCGGGAGGTCGCCGAGGCGATCCAATCGGGGATCGACCCGGCGGACCTCCCGCACCTCACCGAGATGACCACTGCGCACGTGCTGCAGCCCGGCTACTCCTACGCCGACGAGTTCGGCATCGGGCTCGAGGTGGTGCTCGACGGGCTCGAGCGCAACCGTGAGCGGTGGGCGTGAGGACCCTTCGTGACGCTCGCAAGCTCGCTCCTCAGGGGGCGGGGGACGCTCGCAAGCTCGCTCCTCGGGGAGCGGGGGGACGCTCGCAAGCTCGCTCCTCAGGGGTCGTGGGATGGGTAATCCGATCCCTGAGGAGGGTCGGAGCGCTAGCGGAGACCCGTCACGAAGGGTCCGTGAGGCCTCAGATACCGAGCGCCTCCCGTCGACGCGCGACCTCCTCGCGGTAACGCGCGACGTTCGCCATCTTGATGCTCTCGTAGCCGCGCACCATGTCCGGTAGCGCGGCCAGTTCGACCGCTGCGGGCAACGCGTCCGGGCGCACGCGTCCGTCGCCCAGCCCCGACATCAGATCCTCGACGACCTGCCGGTACTCGCCGATCAGGGCCCGTTCGGTCCGTCGGATCTCGTTGTGCCCGAACGGGTCGAGCTTGGTGCCGCGCAAGCGCTTCATCTTCGCCAGGGCGGACAAGGGTCGGTCGGCCCAGGCGCCGAGCGACAACTTCTCCTTCATGCCCATGCTGCGCAGCGTCGGCGGATGCAGCCGCACCGCCACCTCGGCGTCATCGCCGAACTGTTCGGCGATCTGCGCGGCGAACGTGGGGTCTTGGGTGAGGCGAGCGACCTCGTACTCGTCCTTGTAGGCCATGAGCTTGTAGAGGTTACGGGCGACGGCATCGGTGAACGCCGTGCCGTGGCCGGCGCGATGGACTCTGGTCACGAACTCGAGATACTCACGCGCATAACCCTCGTCCGCGTAGGCGATCAACTCGTCGTAGCGGATCGCGATCGTCCGGGCGAGATCGACGTCGAGCGATCCGATACCGGCCACCACGGACTGCGCCCGGCTGCTCGGCTCGACTTCGCCTGGTGCGGCACCGTGCAGTTCGGTGAGCGTGTGTGCCACCGCGTCGGGATTGTCCACCACCTGACGTCCACGGCGGAATGCTTGCGTGTTGGCCTCGACCGCAACGCCGTTCAACTCGATGGCCCGCTCGATGGACTCGGCCGAGATCGACAGCGCTCCTGCCTGATACGCGGCGCCGACCATCAGCATGTTGGCGTACTGCTCGTCACCGAACAGGTCGGTCGACAGCACGCCGGGATCGAGATAGACGGCTCGGCGAACCTTGTCGTCGATCGCCGAATGCACCTGCGTGTCCGCCGGGAAACCGACGGTGGTGTCGATGACCATCGCGCCCGTCGGGATCTTGGTGGTGGACACGACCGCAACGGTCTTCTCCGCCCCCGCGACCTTGAGGTTCGCGGGATCGGTGCCGACCAGCGGATCGCACACGAGGTAGAGGTCGCAGTCGTCGGAGGCGACCTTGCCGGCCTGCTCGACGATGTGCGGGGTGATCTTCACGTCGCTCACCACGGCGCCACCCTTCTGCGCCAGGCCGGTCATGTCGACGGTGCGCGCGGCGTGTCCGTCGAGGACCGCGGCCGTGGCCAGGACCTGGGACACCGTGACGACACCGGTACCGCCGATGCCGGTCACGCGGATGGCGAAGGAATCGCGCACGGCCGGAACCGGGGGAGTGGGCATCGTCGTCGACGCGATGTCGTCCGCGCGGCGACGTTGCCGCTTCGTGCCCGGCGTGACGGTCACGAAGGACGGGCAATCTCCCTTGAGGCAGGAGAAGTCGAGGTTGCACGAGCTCTGGTCGATGTGGGTCTTGCGTCCGAACTCGGTCTCGACCGGATGTACGGAGAGGCAGTTCGACTTCTCGCCGCAGTCGCCACATCCCTCGCAGATCCGTTCGTTGATCATGACGCGCTGATTCGGGGTGTCCATGGTGCCGCGCTTGCGTTTCCGACGCTTCTCGGCGGCGCAGTGCTGGTCGTGGACCAGCACGGTCACACCCGGAACCGAGGCGAGTTCGGTCTGGACGTCGAGCATCTCGTCGCGATGGCGGATCTCGACGGACTTCGGGAGGCCGAGCGACCGGGTGCGGCCGGGGTCGTCGGACGTCACGACGATCTTGGCGACGTTCTCGTCGATGAGCAGCGACGTGAGCCGGGGCAGGCTCATCGCACCGACGGGGTCCTGGCCGCCGGTCATCGCGACGGTCCCGTTGTAGAGCAGTTTGTAGGTGATGTTCTCGCCCGATGCCACCGCGGCCCGCAGGGCCAGGGAGCCCGAGTGCATGAAGGTGCCGTCGCCGACGTTCTGGACGAAATGCTCGGCGGTCACGAACGGTGCCATCCCGATCCATTGCGCGCCCTCGCCGCCCATCTGGGTGACTCCGGCGATGTCGCCCACCTGACGCGGATCCATCAGCAACACCATCGCGTGGCAGCCGATGCCCGCGCCCACGAGAGTGTCGTCGGAGACCTTGGTGGAGCTGTTGTGTGGACAGCCGGAGCAGAAGTACGGCGTCCGGACGGCAAGGGGCAGTTCGATGCGTCCGCGGCGCTTCGCTTTCCGATCGAGCCAGTCCTGTGCGGCGTCGACGTGATGATGGTGTGCCAGGCGGTTCGCGAGTCCGCGCGACACCGCATCGACGTCGAGCTCGCCGAAGCGGGAGAACAGCGTGGAACCGTCCTCGTTCGTCTTGCCGACGATGCGCGGTGCCCGCGGGTGCCGGAAGAGGATGTCGCGCATCATGGTCTCGATGAAGTCGCGCTTCTCCTCGACCACGATGACCTCATCGAGGTCGCCGGTGGCGGTGTCGAACATGAAGCGGTCCAGGACGTCTCGATCCAGCGGATACACCATGCCGAGCTTGAGGATGCGGATTCCCAGCCGGTTGAGGTCGGCGTCATCGATCCCGATGAGCCGCAATGACTCTCGCAGGTCGAGGTAGGTCTTGCCGGCTGCGACGATGCCGATCCGGTCGTCGGGGCTCGACGTGACGATCCGGTTGAGACCGTTGAGCCGTGCGTATTCGAGCGCTCGCGGGAGGCGGATGGTGAGCTGATTTTGTTCGAGCTCCATCAGGCTCGCGCCCAGCAGGCGTCCGCTGGGGATGTGCGGGCTGCGTCCGAGGTCCCCGTAGACGGGCATGATCCGGTTCGGGTCGACCTCGGCGGTCGACGCGCCGTCGGCGACGTGCGCCGAGATCTTCATCGACGTCCAGAGGCCGCTGACGCGGCTCATCACCGCGGCGTGCACGCCGAGGTCGAGGATGTCCTGGGAGTCGGCCGGGTAGAGGATCGGCATGTACAGGTCCGCCAGGGCCATCTCCGACGCGCACGGGATGGTGGAACTCTTCGCGCCCGGGTCATCGCCGACGATGGCGACCGCGCCGCCGGACGGGTGGGTGCCGATCATGTTGGCGTGTCGCAGGGCGTCGGTGGCGCGGTCGAGGCCGGGCGCCTTTCCGTACCAGTAGCCGACGACGCCGTCGCGAGCGACACCGTCGGTATCGGGAGACAGTTCCGCCACCTGCCCCGCCACCTGGGAGCCCATGACGGACGTGGCGGCCAGTTCTTCGTTGAGGCCGGGGCGGTGGACGATGTCGAAGGGTTCGAGGTAGGCGCGGCGGCGGGCGACCTCCAGGTCGTAGCCCGCGAGCGGGGACCCCTCGTAGCCGGAGATGAAGGACGCGGTTCGCAGATTCTGGCGGCGATCGATGCGGGCGCGGTCGCGCACCATGCGCACGAGCGCCTGGATGCCGGTGAGATAGATGGTCCCCGTCTCGCGCGTATAGCGGTCGTCGAGGGAGAACGAGGCACCGGAGAACGAGGTGGGTTCATCGGGCTGCGCACCGAGGCGGCGCGCGCGGTCGTCTGCGAGGGTCATGGGGTTACCTGGCCTTCTGTCATATGTCGGTCCGCCGTCACCGTGGGTGTGGGTGCGGCGGGCATCGGTTATAGGGGCCCGAGGGGTGGTGGGCCTGCCTTCACAGTACGCAAAGCACGTGAGGTGCGTCACGTTCGCTGCGACAATGAGATGGCGAGTCGACCGAGGCGTGACAAGTGACCCGGGAGTGACGTACGATTCGTTCAGTTAATGACCGCTAACTGAAAGGTCGATGGTGACCAGCACGTTCGGTACCGACGCGTCGACGGAAGTCGACGGCGAAGCAGGATTCCGGGCCGTCCACACCTCCAACGTGGCGGAGTTGAACCAGCGGTTGGCCCGAGCTCGTCGCGGTGGCGGCGACAAGGCCCGAGAGCGGCACATCTCGCGCGGCAAGTTGCTCCCTCGCGACCGGGTGGACCGGTTGCTCGATGTGGGCTCGCCGTTCCTGGAGGTCGCCCCGCTCGCGGCCCATGCGATGTACGACGACCGGGTCCCGTCTGCCGGCGTCGTCGCCGGAGTCGGTCGGGTGGCCGGACGCGAATGCATGATCGTCGCCAACGACGCGACCGTCTCCGGCGGCACCTACTACCCGATGACCGTCAAGAAACACCTCCGCGCGCAGGAGATCGCGGCGGCCAACCGGCTACCGTGCATCTACCTGGTCGACTCCGGCGGCGCGATGCTGCTGCAACAGGACGAGGTGTTCCCGGATCGCGAACACTTCGGCCGCATCTTCTACAACCAGGCCACCATGAGTGCCGCCGGCATCCCGCAGATCGCCGCAGTGCTCGGCTCGTCGACCGCCGGTGGTGCCTACGTCCCCGCGATGAGCGACGAGACCGTGATCGTGCGCAACCAGGGCACCATCTTCCTGGCCGGACCGCCGCTGGTGAAAGCGGCGACCGGCGAGGACGTGACGGCCGAGGAACTCGGCGGCGGCGCCATGCACTCCTCGGTCTCCGGCGTCACCGACCACCTCGTCGACAACGACGAACAGGCCCTCGCCAAGGTGCGCGAGATCGTCGCCACCCTGGGCCCGCGTGAACAGCCGCAGTGGGACACCGCCCCCGCCCGCGAACCGGTACGGCCACAGACCGATCTCTACGACGTGGTACCCACCGACTCGCGCACCCCCTATGACGTCCGCGAGGTCATCGAGATCATCAGCGACGGCGGCGAGTACACCGAGTTCAAGGCAAACTACGGCACCACACTGGTCACCGCGTTCGCGCACGTGCACGGCCACCCGGTCGGCTTCATCGGCAATAACGGCGTGCTGTTCAGCGAATCAGCCCTCAAGGGAGCGCATTTCATCGAGCTGTGCGACCAGCGGCGGATTCCACTGGTGTTCCTGCAGAACATCACCGGCTTCATGGTCGGGCGCGCCTATGAGGAGGGCGGCATCGCCAAGAACGGCGCCAAGATGGTCAACGCAGTGGCCTGCGCCCGGGTACCGAAACTGACGGTCATGGTCGGCGGATCGTTCGGCGCCGGGAACTACTCCATGTGCGGCCGCGCGTATTCGCCGCGCTTCCTGTGGATGTGGCCCAACGCGCGGATCTCCGTCATGGGCGGACCGCAGGCCGCAGACACCCTGGCGACGGTGCGACGCAACCAGATCGAACGTTCCGGCGACGACTGGTCGGCCACCGACGAGGAGGCGTTCAAAGCACCGATCCGCGAACAGTTCGCCGAGCAGTCCGACGCCTACTACTCCACGGCGCGGCTGTGGGACGACGGCATCATCGACCCCGCGCAGACCCGCACCATACTCGGATTGGCCCTCGAGTCATGCCGATACGCACCACTCACCGACCCCCGCTACGGCGTCTTCCGGATGTGATGAACGTGAACAGAACAGCCCCGACACCCGGCCGTCCCATTCGCAGCGTGCTGATCGCCAACCGCGGCGAGATCGCCTGCCGCGTCATCGACACGGTGCGCCGCATGGGAATCCGCAGCATCGCGATCTACTCCGATGCCGACGCCGATGCCCGCCATGTCCGGGAGGCGGACGTGGCCGTGCGCATCGGTCCGGCCGCCGCCACCCAGAGCTACCTCGACATCGACGCGGTGATCCGCGCGGCCCGCGACACCGGGGCCGATGCGGTTCACCCCGGCTACGGGTTCCTCTCGGAGAACCAGAAGTTCGCGGCCGCCCTCGACGACGCCGGCATCGTGTTCATCGGTCCGCCCGCCGAGGCCATCGCGACCATGGGCGACAAGATCACCGCCCGGGCCGCGGTCACCGAACGCGATGTCCCGGTGGTGCCGGGACTGTCGCGGCCGGACCTGTCCGATGACGACCTGATCGCCGCCGCCCCCGACATCGGCTTCCCGGTGCTGATCAAGCCCAGCGCGGGTGGCGGTGGCAAGGGCATGCATCGGGTGGAGGACGCAGCCGACCTCCCCGCGGCCCTGCAACGGGCACGGCGTGAGGCCGGGTCTGCATTCGGCGACGACAGCTTGTTCCTCGAGCATTTCGTGGACACCCCCCGACACATCGAGGTCCAGGTCCTCGCCGACGAGCACGGCAACGTCATCCACCTCGGTGAACGGGAATGCTCGCTGCAGCGCCGGCACCAGAAGGTGATCGAGGAGGCGCCGTCGGCGCTGCTCGACGCCGAGACCAGGGAACGGATCGGCGCGGCGGCCTGCGACGCGGCGCGCAGCGTCGGCTACACCGGCGCCGGCACCGTCGAGTTCATCGTCTCCGCCCACCGGCCCGAGCAGTTCTTCTTCATGGAGATGAACACCCGGCTCCAGGTGGAGCATCCGGTCACCGAACTCGTCACCGGCGTCGACCTCGTCGAACAACAGATCCGGGTGGCCCGCGGCGAGCCGATCGCCCTGACCCAGAACGAGATCACCCTGACCGGGCACGCCATCGAGGCCCGCGTGTACGCAGAGGATCCCGCCAACGGCTTCCTGCCGACCGGCGGCACCATCGCGCGTCTTGCGCACCCCGACACCGGTCCGGGCAGCGGCATCCGGGTGGACTCGGCGATGGCGGAGGGCCTCGTGGTCGGCAGCGACTACGACCCGATGCTGGCGAAGGTCATCGCGCACGGCAGCGACCGCGAAGAAGCCCTGGAGCGACTCGATCAGGCGTTGGCGCACACCCGCGTGCTCGGGGTGATCACCAACGTCGACTTCTGCCGGTTCGTGCTGGCGCGACCCGAGGTCCGCGACGCCGACCTCGACACCGAACTGCTGGACCGACTGGTCGGGGACTACGCGGTCGGCGAGCCGGATCCGGAAGCGCTGGTGCTGGCGGCCATCGCCCGCATCGGACCCCGCGATCGCGGCGACGTGTGGCAATCGGCCGTGGGCTGGCGAATCGGCGAAGTGGCCCCGGTGATCACCCGACTGACCTGGGGTGCGCAGCATTTCACCGTCTCGGTGGCCGTCGCCTCGGCAACCGAGGATGCGGTGACCGGTCGGGCGACGGTGACCTACGAGAACGAGGATCGCCGCCCGTGGCAGGCTGACGTCGAATACCGCCGACTGCGCCGCACCGACGGGCTCGAGGACACCCGCCGGCTGATCGTCGACGGCGTCAGCCAGTCATGGACGAAAGCCGAGATCGACGGCACGTGGTGGGTGTCGGGGCCTCGCGGTACCTGGCAACTCGACCTGGCACGGCCACTCCTCGACGAGGCGGCCGCGGAGAACGCCGGCGAGATCCTGAGCCCCATGCCGGGCACGGTTGTCGCCGTACCGGCCACGGCCGGCGAGACCATCGGCGAGGGTAAGCCGATCGTCGTCGTCGAGGCCATGAAGATGGAACACACCCTCACCGCGCCGATCGACGGCGTGGTCGCACTCTCGGTCCGCGTCGGTGACAAGGTCGCCGCCGGCCAGGCACTCGCACACGTCCACAAGGAGGACTGATGGAACTCGGCCAGGAGTACACCGACCTCATCCACACCGTTCGCGACTTCGCCCAATCCGTCGTGGCGCCGGTCTCCGCGAAACACGATGCGGAGCACAGCTTCCCGTACGAGGTCGTCTCCCAGATGGGGAAGATGGGTCTGTTCGGACTACCCTTCCCCGAAGAGTACGGCGGCATGGGCGGCGACTACTTCGCCCTCGCCCTCGCACTCGAGGAACTCGGCAAGGTCGACCAGTCGGTCGCGATCACCCTGGAAGCAGGGGTCGGCCTCGGTGCGATGCCCATCTACAAGTTCGGCAGCGAAGAACAAAAGCAGCGCTGGCTTCCCGATCTGACCTCCGGCGCCGCACTGGCCGGGTTCGGCCTGACGGAGCCGGGCGCGGGGTCGGACGCCGGAGCGACCGCGACCACCGCCAAACAGGACGGCGACAGCTGGATCATCAACGGCGCCAAGCAGTTCATCACCAACTCGGGCACCGACATCACCTCGCTGGTCACCGTCACCGCCGTCACCGGGACGAGAGATGGCGGTCGCAAGGAGATCTCCACCATCATCGTGCCGTCGGACACGCCCGGGTTCACCGCCGAACCGGCCTACAACAAGGTCGGCTGGAACGCGTCGGACACCCACCCGCTCACCTTCACCGATGCCCGGGTGCCGGCGGACAACCTGCTCGGCGAACGTGGCCGCGGATACGCCAACTTCCTGTCCATCCTCGATGAGGGGCGGATCGCGATCGCCGCGCTCGCCACCGGCGTGGCGCAGGGTTGTGTCGACGAGAGCGTGAAGTACGCCAAGGAACGGCAATCCTTCGGCAAGGCCATCGGCGAGTACCAGTCGGTGTCGTTCGCCATCGCCCGGATGGAGGCACGCGCGCACGTCGCACGCACCGCCTACTACGACGCGGCCGCGAAGATGTTGGCGGGCAAGCCGTTCAAGAAGGAGGCATCGATCGCCAAGATGATCTCCAGCGAAGCCGCGATGGACAATGCGCGCATGGCCACCCAGATCCACGGCGGGTACGGGTTCATGAACGAGTACCCCGTCGCGCGGCACTACCGCGACTCCAAGATCCTGGAGATCGGCGAGGGCACCACCGAGGTGCAGCTGATGCTCATCGCACGTGAGCTGGGATTCGCATGACCGAACCGAATCGCGTGGTGCAACGCGGCCTCTGGTTCGAAGAGTTCGCCGAAGGCACCGTCTACGAGCACCGGCCCGGCCGGACGGTCACCGAGGCCGACAACGTCCTGTTCACGACGCTGACGATGAACACCCAGGCGCTGCACCTCGACGCCGCGTGGTCGGCGCAGCAGCCCGGCTTCGGCGGCCAGCGGCTGATCAATTCGATGTTCACCCTGTCGACCATCGTGGGCCTGTCGGTGTCCCAGCTCACCCAGGGCACACTCGTGGCCAACCTGGGCTTCAGTGCGGTGGCGTTCCCGGCCCCGCTCTTCGCCGGGGACACCCTGTACGGGGAAACCGAGTGCACCGGCAAACGGGAATCCCGCTCACGCCCCGGCGAGGGCGTGGTGAACTTGACCCACATCGGACGCAATCAGCACGGCGAGGTCGTTGCGCGGGCTGCGCGGGCCACGCTGGTGCGCACGAGACCAGTGGAGTGATGATGCAACCCACCAACGCATGGACACCGCCCGGGCCGGCGCTGCTGTTCTGCCCCGCGGACCGGCCAGAGCGCTACCAGAAGGCTTTGGATCGCGCCGACGTGGTGATCCTCGACCTCGAGGATGCGGTGTCACCGGAGAATCGCGCCGCCGCCCGTGAGGCACTGATCGCCAATCCCCTCGATCCAGGCCGCACCGTGGTCCGGATCAACCCGGCCGGGACCGGCGACTACCGACGCGATCTGGCAGCCGTCCTCGAGACCAACTATCGCGTCGTCATGCAGGCGAAGGCAGAGGATGCCGACTCCATCATCGACACCGCACTGCAGACCATCGCGCTCATCGAGACGCCGCTCGGCGCGACCAGGGTCAACGAGATCGCCGCCGCGGTCAACTGTGTCGGGCTGATGTGGGGTGCCGAGGACCTTGTCGCCGGCCTCGGCGGCAAGTCGAGCCGATTCGGTCCCGACGAGGATCGGCCCGGGCAGTACCGCGACGTCGCCCGTTGGGTCCGGTCCACCGTTCGCATCGCCGCCGCGGCGCACAACAAGTTCGCCGTCGATTCGGTCCACCTCGACATCGACGACACCGCGGGACTCATCGCCGAGGTCCGCGACGCCGTCGCCCTGGGCTACACCGCGACGGCCTGCATTCACCCGTCGCAGGTGAACCACATCCGGGACGGCTATCGACCGTCCGACGACGAGGTCGACTGGGCCCAGCGCATCGTCGACGGTTCGGCCGAACACAAGGGCGGCGTCTTCAAGCTCGACGGCCAGATGATCGACGGCCCCGTGCTGCGGCAAGCGGAAGTCGTGTTGACCAGGGCCATTGCTGCCCAAACTGTTTCGGCGTCGTCCGAGAACCAGGCCTGAAACCTCGAGAGGAACCGGAGTTCGATCATGACTCAGCCCGCGTACGCCCGCGGCGAGAACTCGCCCGACCTGCTCACCGAGACCATCGGCGCGACACTGTCGCGCACCGTGGAGTCCTTCGGCGACCGCGTCGCCCTGATCGACCGGGCAGCCGGACGACAGTGGACCTACCGGGAGTTCCACCGGGACGTACGCGCCCTGGCCGCCGGGCTCATCCGCCTCGGCGTGACGCCCGGAGACCGCGTCGGCTTGTGGTCGCCGAACCGGTTCGAATGGGTGCTGACGCAGTACGCCGCCGCCGAGATCGGTGCCGTGCTGGTCAACCTCAACCCGGCTTATCGGCAGAACGAGATCGAGTACGCCCTCACCCAGTCGGGGACCAGCGTGGTGCTGGCGGCCGAACGGTTCAAGGATTCGGCCTACGCGTCGATGCTCGGCGAGGCACGGCCGAAGTGCCCGGAACTGCGCGAGGTGGTGTTGTTCGAGTCGCCGGAATGGACTGCGCTGCTGGCCGAACCGAGCGCAGCGGAGGCCGAACGCGTCGCCGCGATCGCGGACGGACTCCACCCGGACGACCCCATCAACATCCAGTACACGTCGGGCACGACCGGCCACCCCAAGGGCGCAACGCTCTCGCACCGCAACATCGGCAACAACGGGTACATGGTGGGCCAGCTGCTCGACTACACCGAGAACGACCGGATCTGCCTGCCGGTGCCGTTCTATCACTGCTTCGGCATGGTCATGGGAAACCTGGCGGCCACTAGTCACGGTGCGGCCATGGTGATCCCGGCCCCGGCATTCGATCCGGAGGCCACCCTGGCGGCCGTGTCCGAATACCGCTGCACGAGTCTGTACGGCGTCCCGACCATGTTCATCGCGGAACTCGCGCTGCTCGACGAGCGAGGCGACTCGCACGGCTTCGACCTGACGAGTCTGCGCACCGGCATCATGGCCGGGTCACCGTGTCCCGAGCAGATCATGCGTCAGGTCGTCGATCGGATGCACATGGGGGAGGTCTCCATCTGCTACGGCATGACCGAGACGTCGCCGGTGTCCACCCAGACCCGCGTCGACGACCGGTTGGAACTGCGGGTGGGCACCGTGGGACGCGTGGGCCCACACCTGGAGATCAAGGTCGTCGACCCCGGGACCGGAGACACCTTGCAGCGTGGGGAGACCGGCGAGTTCTGCACCAAGGGCTACTCGGTGATGAAGGGTTACTGGAACGATCCGGAGAAGACCGCCGAGGCGCTCGACGACGACGGCTGGATGCACACCGGTGATCTCGCGGTGATGGACGACAACGGATACGTGCGCATCACCGGCCGGATCAAGGACATGGTGATCCGGGGCGGCGAGAACATCTACCCCCGTGAGATCGAGGAGTTCCTCTACACCCATCCCGACATCCTCGACGCGCAGGTGATCGGGGTGCCGGACGACAAGTACGGTGAGGAACTGATGGCGTGGGTGCGGTTACGGGAGGGCGCAACCGATTTCACCGCTGACGACCTCCGCGAGTTCGCCTC
Organism: Gordonia prachuapensis; assembly: GCF_036350515.1. Lineage (NCBI taxonomy): Bacteria > Bacillati > Actinomycetota > Actinomycetes > Mycobacteriales > Gordoniaceae > Gordonia > Gordonia prachuapensis. The sequence goes on from NZ_JAZDUE010000011.1 coordinate 68,815, forward strand.
CGGGAAGATCGCGCGGCACAAGATCCCCCGATATGTGCACGTGGTCAAGGAGTTCCCGATGACCGTCACCGGCAAGGTCCGCAAGGTCCAGATGCGTGCCGAGGCCGCCGACCTCCTGGGCCTCGGGCCCGGAGACGGTGGGGCGTGACGGTGACCGACCGAGATCCGGACGGGCAGATGCAGATCCAGTCGTTCACACGGTTCGCCGCCGATCGAAGCGGTCGCGAGTTCGCCGACTACCAGGAACTGTGGCGGTGGTCGGTGGACGAACCCGCCGCGTTCTGGCGGGCGGTGTGGGACTACTTCGATGTCGGAGCGATCGCCGGCGACTCGACGCCGGTCACGTCCGACACCGACGTCCTGGGCAGCACGGAGATGCCGGGTGCGCAGTGGTTTCCGGAGGTATCGCTGAACTACGTGTCGGCGGTGCTGCGGCACCGTGACCGTGCCGGTGCCGCCGTCGTCGGCCTCGACGAGGACGGACGCCGGACCGAGATGTCGTGGGCCGAGCTGGCCGACGCGGTCACCGGGTTCGCTCGCACCCTGACCGACCTCGGCGTCGGCCGCTCAGATGTGGTCGCGGCATACCTCCCCGACATCCCCGAGGCGGTCATCGCCTTCCTCGGCACCGCCCATGTCGGCGCGATCTGGTCGGGCTGCGGGCAGGACTACGCACCCGAGGGCGCGGCGGGAAGGCTGGCGCAACTACGACCCAAGGTACTCATCAGCGCCGCCGGCTACCGGTACAACGGCAAGGACGTCGACAAGTCCGCCGACAGCGCCGCGTTGGCCGAGCTGCTCCTCGACCTCGACGCCCACATCGTGGTGTCCGACGTCTCGGCCCCCGACGCCGACGACGTCGGCGCGCGGCGACGGATCACCTTCTCAGACGCCGTCGCCGCGGACGGCTCCGCCCTCGAACCCGTTGCCGTGCCCTTCGATCATCCGCTCTGGGTCCTGTTCAGCTCCGGGACCACCGGAAAGCCCAAGGGAATCGTGCACGGCCACGGAGGTGTCGTCCTCGAGCACCTCAAGGCGGCCGGACTGCACGGCGACCTCGGCGCCGACGACGTCTTCTTCTGGCAGACCGCGCTGAGCTGGATGATGTGGAACTACCAGGTCGCCGGGTTGCTCTGCGGATCCCGGATCGTCTGCTACAGCGGCGCCCCGTTGTATCCCGACGCGGACCGGCTGTGGCAGATCGTCGAGTCGGAAGCCGTCACCTACTTCGGCACCAGCCCCGGTCAGCTCCAAGCCTCCCGCAAGGCCGGCCTGGTGCCGGGCAAGGAACACGACCTGACGCCGCTACGCACCCTGGGCAGTACGGGGTCGACGCTGGCCGCCGACCTGTTCACCTGGGTCGACGAGAACGTCAAGGCGGGGCTACCGATCTCGTCGATCAGCGGCGGCACCGACGTCGTCACCGCGTTCGCCGGGGGATCGGCCGGGGTTCCGGTCGTCGCGGGTGAACTGTCGGTCCGCTACCTGGGTGTCGCGCTGGAGAGCTGGGCTCCCGACCGCACGCCGCTTGTCGACGAGGTGGGGGAGATGGTGATCACCCGACCGATGCCGTCGATGCCCGTCTCGTTCTGGGACGACCCGGACGGCGCCCGGTATCGCCGGGCGTACTTCGAGCACGAGTGGGATGTCCCGTCCGACGCGCCGGTGTGGCGCCACGGTGACTGGGTGACGGTGACCGACCGCGGCTCGCTGGTCATCCACGGCCGCAGCGACGCGACGCTCAACCGTCATGGCATCCGGATGGGATCTGCCGACATCTACGAGGTCGTGGAGGGGATCGACGAGATCGCCGAGGCCTTCGTGCTCGGTGTCGACGGACCCGACGGTGCGTACTGGATGCCGTTGTTCGTGACATTGGTGGCGGGGGCCGCTCTCGACGACGACCTCCGTGGGCGCATCGCCGGCGAGGTCCGCGCCCGGTTGTCGCCGCGGCACGTGCCCGACGAGGTGATCGTGGCGCCGGGGATACCGCACACCAGGACCGGCAAGAAGCTCGAGGTGCCGGTGACCGGCATCCTCGCAGGTCGCAGCGAGGTCAACATCGATCCCAAATCGGTCGACGACTACGGCCTCATCGACTGGTACGCGGAACAGGGTCGCGCGCATCGGTGGTAGTGAGGACTGACCGCCGCCCACGGAACGCGTCCCACGGAGGCCGCTCGGCCATGTACTAGCGTGGGGCGCGACACGTGCGCTCAACGCGGGGGCAAGGACGACCGAGCAGGAGATGCGATGACCTACCAGCAGGGCGGCTACGGCCAGCACGGCCAGGGCCAGCAGCAGGGGTACGGCCAGCAGGGCTACCCGGGCTACGGACAGCAGGGCGGCGCAGGACAACAGGGCGCAGGACAGCAGGGGTACCCGGGATACGGACAACATGGTGCCGGCCAGCAGGGATACGGTCAGCCCGACAGCGGCGCGGCCCAGCAGGGGCAGTCCGGGTACGGCCAGTACGGCTACGGCCAGCCCGACGCAGGCCAGCAGGGCTACGGCCAGCCCGGTTACGGACAGCAGTACCCGGGCTACGGCCAGCAGCCGCAGCAATACCCCCAGCAGGGATACGGGCAGCAGTATCCGCAGCAGGGATACGGCCAGTACGGCTACTCGGCTCCCAAACCGGCCGGACAGGGACTGCCGGCCAACATCGGCCAGCTCCTCGCCATCGCGGTCGGGTCGATCGCGGCCGTCGACGCACTCGTCAGCTTCTGGAATCTCGGCGCATACCTGCCGTACCTGGTGTTCATCGCCGTGCTCTCGTTGCTGACGCTGCACCCGAAGGTGCAGACCACCCTCGCGGTCCCGGTCATCGCCGCCGGCGCGCTGGCCACCGTCATCTCGCAGCTCTACGACGTCATCTACACCGCAACCAAAGGCGGGCGCGTCATCACCAACTCCGGGGTCGACTACGCGCAACTGACGTTGTCACTGATCGTCGCGGCCGTGGCGGTGTTCTGGTTGCTCGTCACCTTCGGCATGGTGAAGGTCGCGACTGCCGAGGACGCGGCGGCGGCGTCGGCGACGGCACCGGAGCAGCCTCAGACCGGATCGCAGGCAGCCGTTGCACCCCAGACCGCTGCCTTCGGGGATGCGCAGAGCGCCGCCTACGGCAGTTCGACGGCCACCTCGGGCGCCGCAACGCAGCACACCTACGACCCGTCCGTCTACAGCCAGTCGTCGCAGCAGGCGGCGTCGCCCGGACCGAGCTCGTACACCCCGTCCGCGGGTGCCGCGGAGTCGACGTCGCCGTCGGCGCCGGCGCCGGGATATCCGTCCGCCGGCGAGGGGTCCGGGGAGGCCACCACCAAGATCAACCGCCCGGATCAGCAGAGCGGTCACTGACGCGCACGTCTGACGCCCAACCCGTTCGATGCCCCGTCGTCATGGCGGGGCATCGTGCTGTGGATATCCGTGCTGGGGACACTCGTGCTGGGGACAAGCTGTCACACGGGTGACTCCTGAGACTCCAGTCGCTTTCTGGGGTCGGACGGCGCGTCTGCCCGGTGAGCGAGACGAGTCGTGTCACGCTCGTACCGATGCCTTCGCCGACAACCGACAGCCTTGCGTCGCGTCTCCGCCAGATGCGGCAGGTCAGCCGTGCGCAACGCACGGGGACCGAGGGTTCGGCCCGTGAACTGATCGTCGTGGCGTTCGCGGTGCCGGTTGTCACCATGATGACGGTCGCCGTGCTCACCCTCACCGCGTTGCTCGCCGCGGGCAGCGGTCTGGAAGGTCTCGGCCCGGCGGTCGGCAGCATCTGGTTGGCGATCCATCAGGTACCGGTCACGATCAGCGGCGTCACCATCGGCGTACTGCCCCTGTTGCCCACCATCGCGGTCGCCGCGGGGACGGCGCGGATGACCGCGTCGGCGGGCGGACAGCGGCCGGTGTCCGAACTGCTCGCCGTGCTGTTCTCGGCTCTGGGTGGGCCCCTGCTCGTCACGGCGCTGTCGGTGGCCGTGGTGATGGACGGGACCTCCGTGCTGCCGCTCCACAGCCCGCCTGCGCTCGCCGCCTTCGGCGCGACGTTCGCGGTGCACGGCCTCGCTGCGCTCATCGGACTCGGCTGGAGTCGGCGCCACGACCTGTACGACCGGTTCGCGGTCACCTCCTCGGTGCGGCGAGGTGTGCGCTACGGCGCGTTTGCCACGGTCGCGTTGCTCACCTGCGCGGCAGGCCTTGTCGTCGTGCGGCTGGTCATGCGGTGGCAGGTCGTCGGCGACCTCATCGCCGGAGGTCACGACTTCGACGGCTATCTGGGACTGACCGCGATGTCGCTGCTCTATCTGCCGAACGTCATCGTCGGTACCGCTGCGGTGCTGGTCGGCTCGGATATCCATGTCGGTACCGCGTCGGTGGATCTGTTCGACGCCACCGGGGGGCCGGTTCCGCCGCTGCCGTCGCTCGGCGTGCTACCGGACGACGGAGTCGGTTCGCTCGGACTGCTGGGCTATGTGATCCCGGCGTCGATCGCGCTGGTGGTCGCCCTGCGATGTCGCGACGTCGATCCCCTCGCGGGCGTCCGCTCGGTAGTCCTGGCCGGGGCGATCGCCGCCACCGCGATGGTCGGCCTCTGCGCGCTGGCGGGCGGTGAGCTCGGCGAGTTCGGCGACGTGGGCATCACGTTGCCCACCGCCGGGGTCTTCACCCTCGGCTGGATCGTCGTCGTCGGACTGGTGGTGGCGCTGGTTCATGCCGCACTGCCGTCCACTCGCGCCGCCCGGCGACAGCTGCTGCTCGATGGCGACGACGAGTACGCCCTGGGCGACGAGGCGGGCTACGACGACGAGTACACGACCGACGAGTACCTCACCGACGACTACCTCACCGACGACTATGCGTTCGACGACTCCACGACCGACGCATTGGACGACGAATACTTCGATGTCGACGGGGAACTCGGCGCCGAGATCCACCCCGACGACGTCGACCCCCACCCCGGCGATGACGCTCACCACGATGACGATCTGCGCGACGACGACGGAGAACACTTCGTGATGGCCGACGCCGACGACGACGCAGCTCACTACACCGTCGACCGGCACTGAACGGCCTGCCCCGGCGATCGGTCACACCGCCTCGACCACTAGGCTGCGAACTGTGAACGCAGCTGCTGGGCCACCCGTGTCCGCAGTTCGCGTACCCATCGTCGTCATGGCATCCGGCACCGGTTCCCTGCTCTCGTCACTGATCGACCGGGCCGACGACGGGGCCCCGTTCCGGATCGTCGCCGTCGCCGTGGACAGACCGTGCCGGGCTGCCGACATAGCCCGCGACCACGGCATACCGACCGTGCTCTGCCGGGTCGCCGACCATCCCGATCGCGCGGGCTGGGACGCGGCGCTGACTGGGCAGATCGAGGCTTTCGAACCGGAGTGGGTGGTCACGGCCGGCTTCATGAAGATTCTCGGTCCGGTCTTCCTCTCGCGATTCGGGCGACGGATCGTCAACTCGCACCCCGCGCTGTTGCCGTCCTTCCCGGGTGCCCATGGCGTCGCCGACGCACTTGCGCACGGGGTGAAGGTCACCGGCACAACGGTCCATCTCGTCGACGACGGCGTCGACACCGGGCCGATCCTCGCGCAGGAGCCGGTTGCGATACACCGGGACGACACCGAGGCCACCCTGCACGAACGAATCAAATCGGTGGAGCGACAATTGCTCGCCGATGTGGTGACGGCACTGGTCACCAAAGGTGTAGTGATCGACGGACGAAAGGCCGACATCCCGTGAACACTCAGAGCCCCCCCGGCGACGCCCGCAGGCCGATCCGTCGCGCACTCGTCAGCGCCTACGACAAGTCGGGTCTGACCGACCTGGCCGCGGTCCTGCACGCCGCCGACGTCGAGATCGTCTCCACGGGTTCCACCGCCAAGACCATCGCCGACTCAGGGGTACCGGTCACCGAGGTGTCGTCGCTGACCGGGTTCCCGGAATGCCTTGACGGACGAGTGAAGACGCTGCACCCCAAGGTGCACGCCGGCATCCTCGCCGACACCCGCAAGGACAGTCACGTCGCCCAACTCGCCGAACTCGGTGTGGCCGCTTTCGATCTCGTCGTCGTCAATCTGTATCCGTTCACCGAGACCGTCGCGTCGGGCGCCTCCCCGGACGAATGTGTGGAGCAGATCGACATCGGCGGGCCGTCGATGGTGCGTGGCGCGGCAAAGAACCATCCGTCCGTCGCGGTGGTCGTGAATCCCGGGGACTACGACCTCGTGCGCGACGCCGTCTCCGCGGGCGGGTTCACACTCGAACAACGTCAACAACTGGCGGCGAAGGCTTTCCGGCACACCGCCGACTACGACGTCGCGGTCGCCTCGTGGATGTCGAGTGTGGTGGCGCCGCCGGCGGATTCGTCGCCCTTCCCGGATTGGGTCGGTGCCACCTGGGAACGGGCGTCGGTCCTGCGCTATGGCGAGAACCCGCATCAGGCGGCTGCCCTGTACCTCAGTGCCGAGGGCGGCGGTCTGGCGTCGGCCCAGCAGCTGCACGGCAAGGAGATGAGCTACAACAACTACACCGATGCCGACGCCGCCTGGCGCAGTGCGCACGACTTCGACACTCCCGCCGTCGCGATCATCAAACACGCCAACCCGTGCGGCATCGCGGTCGGCGCCGACATCGCCGAGGCGCACCGCAAAGCCCACGCCTGCGACCCCGTGAGCGCCTACGGCGGCGTGATCGCGGCGAACCGGGAGATCACCGTCGAGATGGCCGAGCAGGTCGCCGAGATCTTCACCGAGGTGATCATCGCCCCGGGATTCGCCGACGGCGCGTTGTCCGTCCTGACGCGGAAGAAGAACATCCGGGTCCTGACCGCGGCGGCGCCGGTCCGTGCCGGCGCCGAGATCCGCCCGATCTCCGGTGGTCTGCTGATGCAGCAGCGCGACGTCCTCGACGCCGAGGGGGACAGCCCGCAGAACTGGACGCTGGCGGCCGGGGCTCCGGCTGACCCGGACACTCTCCGTGATCTCGACTTCGCTTGGCGCGCATGTCGTTCGGTGAAGTCCAATGCCATCCTGCTGGCCCACGACGGCGCCTCGGTCGGTGTCGGGATGGGGCAGGTGAACCGGGTCGACTCCGCACATCTCGCGGTCAATCGCGCCGGTGACCGCGCTGCGGGCAGCGTCGCCGCATCCGATGCGTTCTTCCCGTTTCCCGACGGCCTGCAGGTGCTCCTCACCGGAGGGGTGCGCGCGGTGGTCCAGCCCGGCGGCTCGATCCGGGACAACGAGGTGATCGAGGCCGCGTCGGAGGCCGGGGTCACGCTGTACCTCACGGGTGCCCGCCATTTCGCACACTGAGTTCGTCGGCCGGTGAGCCCGGCCGACGTCGTCTTCCTGATCCTCGCCGGCTTCGGTGCCGGATTGATCGGCTACATCACCGGTCTCGCCTCGGTGGTGAGTTACCCGGCGTTGCTCGCGGTGGGACTGAGTCCCATCGCCGCGAACGTCACCAACACCGTGTCATTGGTGGCCGTCGGGATCGGCAGCACGAGCCAGTCGGGCCGCGTCCTGCTCGACGGGGACCGACGCCGGCTGATCGGCGGCGCGATCGCATCGCTCGTCGGCGGCACCATCGGGGCGGTGACGCTGTTGCTCACCCCGCCCGATGCGTTCGAGGCAATCGTTCCGTACCTGGTGGCGCTCGCGGCCGTCGCGTTGCTCGTGCAACCGGTGCTGCGGCGATGGGCCACCCGACACGAGGATCGTCCGGCGGTGTGGCTGATGGCGCTCGTCGTGATCTCCATCTACGGCGGCTATTTCGGCGCCGGCGCCGGCATCATGGTGCTCGCTCTGATGCTGGTGCTCACCAGTGAACCGCTGTGGCGGGCGGCGTTGTCGAAGTCGTTGTTCCTGGGAATCGCGAACACCGTCGCCGCAATCGGATTCATGATCTTCGGTCCGGTGCATTGGACGGCGGCCCTGGCGATGGCCGTCGGCTGCCTCGCCGGCGGATGGTGCGGACCGCCGGTCGTGAAACGGCTTCCGGCCGAGCCGCTGCGCATCGTCGTCGGACTCGGCGGTCTCGGGCTGGCCGTGTGGCTGGCCGTCGGCTGATCGCCGACGGAACCCGGAATCGCGCCGACAGCACCCCGGGGGTTGTGCTCATCGTGGCTCCAACCCTGCTCAGCGGAGCATTCTGCGCTACAAATTACGAGTGATCTCCTTCGACTCGCCCGCGTGCCGCCAGCGCCATGTGCTGGATTGGTCGGACGGGTCGCATCATGGTTCACCGCCCGCGGCGTTCGAACTCTTCTCCATTCGAACCGATCCGCAAAGGAACCATCATGACCATTTCACCTGTATCCATCAGCTCTGCTGAGTCAACCTCCGTCGCTGCCGACGGTCAGTTCGCCACTGCCGGTGCGGAACTCGACATCGACGAGTACGGACCGTCGTTCGGTGCCGAGATCCGCGGCATCGATGTGGCGAACGCCTCCGACAAAGTGATCCGCGCCGTCCGCAGCACGCTCATCGACCACAAGGTCGTCGTCATCCGCGACCAGTACATCGACGACGCCGCGCACATCGAGTTCGGGCGGCGTCTCGGCGACCTCACGATCGGGCATCCGGTGTGGAACAGCGGCGACGTGCCGGACGAGGTGTATGCCCTCGACAGCGCCGACGACGGTTTCGCCGATGTCTGGCACACCGACGTCACCTTCATGCCGCGTCCGCCGATGGGATCGATCCTCCGCCCGGTTGTGTTGCCGCGCAACGGTGGTGACACCAGTTGGGCCGACGCCGAGTTGGCGTACCTGTCGCTGTCGGAACCGGTCCGCCGGCTCGCCGACGACCTCACCGCGCTTCACGACGGCAACCGCGCGTTCGGGTACTACCTGCGTCAGCGTCGAGGTGGACGTGGAAACACCTGGGAGGGTGAGGAAGTCACGCAGCTGGTGCCGGTGAGTCACCCCGTTGTCCGCGTCCATCCCGAGACGGGACGCAAGTCGCTCTTCGTGAACCCGGGCTTCACCTCGCACATCGAGGGCGTGTCGGACGCCGAGAGCCGCGGGATCCTCGATCTGCTCTACGCACACCTCACGAAGCCCGAACACATCGTCCGACACCGGTGGCGGCTCGGTGACCTCGTGCTGTGGGACAACCGCAACACCCTGCACTACGCGAACCGTGACTACGGAGACACCCGCAGGGTGATGCATCGGATCACCCTGCGCGGCGATCTGCCGGTCGGCCCTGTCGGCTGAGCGGCGCGACTCGTCGTCTTTGCTCGCCATTTTATTCAACCAAGGGGTTGACAATCACGACGGCGCGGCGCAAAGTCGTATTCAACCAAACGGTTGAGGAGGTTGGATGTCCGACGAGCTGTCGAAGATGTTCGCCGCACTGGCGGACCCGACCCGACGCGACATGGTCGCCCGATTGGCGGTGTCCGACGCGACGGTCAGTCAGCTCGCCGAGCCATACGACGTGAGCATCCAGGCGGTGTCCAAGCACCTGAAAGTGCTGGCCGACGCCGGCCTGGTGACCCGAACCCGGGAGGCGCAGACGCGCCCGGTCCATTTGGAAGCGGAGGTATTCGACCTCATGACCAAATGGATCGAGCGGTATCGCCGGCAGGCGGAGGAGCGCTATCGGCGCCTCGACGCCCTGCTCGCGGAGATGAACGACGGCCCCGCAGCGCCAGGCGGCGAGGACGAGTCAACCACGAAGAAAGGAAAGGCGTCATGACTGCAGTGCAGACCCGTTACACCGAGGCCGCCATCGAGGCCGACAAGGAACTGCCGATCATCCGGATCACCCGCGACTTCCGCGGCACACCCGCCCAGCTGATGAAGGCACACACCGACCCTGAGCTGTACATCCGTTGGATCGGCCCGGACGCCACCAGCAGCCGCATCATCGAATGGGATGCGCGCGATCTCGGCAGCTGGCGATACGTCTCGACCCACGAGGGTCAGGAGTTCGGCTTCCACGGCTGCTTCCACACCGTGTCCGACGACAAGATCGTGCAGACCTTCACCTTCGACGGCATGCCCGACGATGTTGCGCTGGAGACACTGTGGTTCGAGGACCTCGGTGACGGCACCACCCGCTTGCACGCCCAATCCCTGTGCGACAGTTTCGAAGCCCGCGACGGCTGGCTGGCCTCCGGTATGGAGGTGGGCGTCAACGACGGCTATGCGGCGATCGACCGGATGCTCGAGTCGGGGGAGCTCTGATCAGTGATGTCAGAACCATTGACTGGTCTCGATGCTGCCGAGCGTCACCGCCGGGTCGCGGCCGCGTTCGCCGACGAGATCGCCGCGGTGACCGATTGGGATGCCCCGGCACCGGTCGACGGGTGGGTGGCGCGCGACGTCGTCGCACACCTCGTCGAGTGGTTTCCGGGGTTTCTGGCCGGCGGGGGAGTGGAGTTGCCGAAAGGCCCGTCGGTCGACGACGATCCGGCGTCGGCGTGGAAGGCGCACTCCGATGCCGTCCAGGGTCTGCTGGACGGTCCGACGGCCGACGACACCTTCGTGCATCCGATGGCGGGCGAGCATCGACTCGCCGATGCCGTGGACCGGTTCTACACCGCGGACGTGTTCATGCACACCTGGGACCTCGCCGTCGCGGCCGGCCGCACGGCGACGCTCGATCCGGAGTTCGCCCGCGAACTGCTCGACGGCATGGTCGGCATCGAGGACCTGCTGCGCTCGTCCGGGCAATACGGCCAGGCCGTGCCGGTCTCCGAGGACGCCGATGCGGTGACCAAACTGGTCGGGTTCATCGGTCGTGATCCCGCCTGGCGGGCGCCGGCCTGAGGCGATTCGGTCCCCACGTGCGCGTGACGGTCACCGGAGTACCGTGGACAAGGTGCCAGAGGAGAACTTCACCACCCACACCTCCCAGACCACCGAAACCCGCCACCCCTCACCCCGAACCCTGGGTGAGCTGCGCGCGAGCGGCCACGTCCAACGCAGCGTGCGCGACGAGATCCGCAACAACCTGTTGAGCGCGCTCCGCGAGGGCCGTGATCCGTGGCCCGGCATCGTCGGTTTCGAGGCGACCGTCATCCCGCAACTCGAACGGGCGCTGATCGCCGGCCACGACGTCGTGATGCTCGGCGAACGCGGCCAGGGCAAGACCCGCATCCTGCGCACCCTGGTGGGGCTGCTCGACGAGTGGACCCCCATCATCGCCGGTTCCGATCTCGGTGAGCACCCGTACGAGCCGATCACGCCGGCGTCGATCCGGAAGGCCGCCAACCTGCTCGACGACCTGCCGGTCGAGTGGCGTCACCGGAACCAGCGCTACAGCGAGAAGCTGGCCACCCCGGACACGTCCGTCGCCGACCTCGTGGGCGACATTGACCCGATGAAGGTCGCCGAGGGGCGCAGCCTCGGCGACCCGGAGACCATCCACTTCGGTTTGATCCCCCGCGCCCACCGCGGGATCGTCGCGATCAACGAACTGCCGGATCTGGCCGAGCGCATCCAGGTGTCGATGCTGAACGTGATGGAGGAACGCGACATCCAGGTGCGCGGCTACACCCTTCGGCTGCCGCTGGACGTGCTGGTGATGGCCAGCGCGAACCCGGAGGACTACACCAATCGCGGGCGGATCATCACTCCGCTCAAGGACCGGTTCGGAGCGGAGATCCGCACGCACTATCCGCTGGAGCTCGACGACGAGGTCTCGGTCATCGAGCAGGAATCCGACCTCACGGCCACGGTGCCGACCTTCATCACCGAGATCCTCGCCCGGTTCACCCGCTACGCCCGCGATCACCCGTCCATCGATCAGCGTTCCGGTGTGTCGGCACGTTTCTCCATCGCCGGCGCCGAGACGGTTGCCGCCGCCGCATTGCATCGCGCGACCGTCACCGGAGAGGACGTCGCGGTGGCCCGCGTGGTCGACCTGGAGTCGGTGATCGAGGTGCTGCGCGGCAAGATCGAGTTCGAGTCCGGCGAGGAAGGCCGCGAACTCGAGATCCTCGAACACCTCATGCGCAAGTCGGTCGCGGACACCGTGCGGGCGCATCTGGGCGGCATCGACATGGCGCGACTCGTCGAGGCGATGGAGGCCGGGGAGCCGGTGGTCACCGGCGACCGCGTCACTGCGGGCGACTTCCTGGGATCGATCCCCGACCCGGACACCACCGGTGAGGTGCTCGACGAGATCGCCGAACGCCTCGACGCCGAGGCCGAAGGTGAACGCGCCAGCGCCGTCGAGCTCGCGCTGGAGGGTCTGTTCCTGGCTCGACGGATCGGCAAAGAGGCCGACGAATCCGGGCAGACGATCTACGGCTGACGCGCGGTCATCCGCCGAGTCACGCCGACTGACGAGAGGGGAGGCGAACGCCATGGCTCGCAAGTCTTTCCACCGTTCGCGATATCAGCGGTACACCGGTGGCCCCGATCCGCTCGCGCCACCTGTGGACCTGCGCGAGGCGCTGCGCGACATCGGCGACGACGTGATGGCCGGCGCATCCCCGCAACGGGCGCTCCGCGAGTTCCTGCGACGTGGGTCCCAGGACATGCGCGGACTGGACCGGCTTCGCGAACAGGTGAACCGCCGACGGCAGGAGATGCTGAAGAACCGCAACCTCGACGGCACCTTCGCCGAGATCCGCGAACTGCTGGACCGTGCGATCCTCGAGGAGCGCAAGCAACTCGCACGTGACCTCGACGACGACGCCAGGTTCGCGGAGATGCAGATCGGGAGTCTGCCGCCGTCGACGGCGCAGGCAGTCGAGGAACTGTCCGAGTACAATTGGCGCAGTCCGCAGGCTCGTGAGGACTACGACAAGATCAAGGATCTGCTGGGCCGCGAACTGCTCGATCAGCGATTTGCGGGCATGAAGGAGGCGCTGGAAGGAGCGAACGAGCAAGATCGCCAGCGTATCTCGGAGATGCTCAAGGACCTGAACGAGCTGCTGGATGCCCACAACCGTGGCGAGGACACCACCGAACAGTTCGACGACTTCATGCGCAAGCACGGCGAGTACTTCCCCGAGAATCCGCGCAACACAGACGAACTGATCGACTCCTTGGCGCAACGAGCCGCGGCGGCCCAGCAGTTCTACAACTCGCTGACGCCCGAGCAGCGCGCCGAACTCGATCAACTCGCGCAACAGGCGTTCGGATCTCCCGATCTCATGAGTCAACTGGCCCAGATGGATTCGTCGTTGCGGCAGGCTCGGCCGGGTCTGGACTGGGACAACGCTCAGTCGTTCTCCGGCGATCAGCCGATGGGTCTCGGTGAGGGTGCCGCCGCGCTGCGCGACATCTCCGAACTCGAAGCGCTGAGCGAGCAGTTGTCCCAGCAGTATGCGGGCGCGCAGATGGACGACATCGACATCGATGCCCTCGAGCGGCAACTCGGGGAGCAGGCCGGGGTCGACGTGCGCACCCTCCAGGAGCTCGAGAAGGCCCTGTCCGAGCAGGGGTACTTCGACCGCACCGCCGACGGTCAGCTGCGTCTGAGCCCGAAGGCCATGCGGCAGTTGGGGCAATCGATCTTCCGCGACATTGCCGAACAGCTGTCCGGGCGAGGAGATCGGCAGACGCGGCGGAGCGGGGCGCTCGGTGAGCCGACCGGGGCGTCGCGGGAGTGGGAGTTCGGCGACACCGACCCCTGGGATGTCACGCGCACGGTGTCGAATGCGGTGCTGCGCACCGTCGCCGAGACCGACGAACCGTCGTTGGCGACGAGCGACATGGCACGGTCCGGTGTGCGAATCGACGTGCGGGACGTGGAGATCGCGGAAACCGAGGCCCGCACGCAGGCGGCCGTCGTCCTCCTCGTCGACACCTCGTTCTCCATGGAGATGGAGGGCCGATGGACCCCGATGAAACGGACCGCCATCGCGCTGAATCATCTGATCTCGACGCGCTTCCGCAGCGACGAACTGCACCTCATCGCCTTCGGTCGCTACGCCCGGTCCATCGACATCGCCGAGCTGACCGGATTGCAACCGCGGATGGAGCAGGGCACCAACCTGCATCATGCGCTGTTGCTGGCGCAACGGCACCTGCGGCGCTTCCCGAACGCACAGCCGGTCGTCCTCGTCGTCACCGACGGTGAGCCGACCGCCCATCTGGACCCGAGCGGCGAGCCGTTCTTCTTCTACCCGCCGCATCCTCAGACGATCGCGCTCACCGTGCGTGAGCTCGACCATGTGTCCCGACTGGGCGCCCAGGTGACCTTCTTCCGGCTCGGCGAGGATCCGGGTCTCGCGCACTTCATGGACCAGATCGCCCGGCGGATCGGCGGGCGGGTGGTGGCACCCGACGTCGACGGCCTGGGCGCCGCCGTCGTCGGCGACTACCTGCGATCCAGGAAGGGCCGTCGGCGCTGACGGTCGGCCGGATTCAGGGTTTCCCTCAGGGTTTTCCCTATCGGTCAACCGGTGGAGGGCAGGGAAGTTCAGGGTGGTTGCGCTGCGGGTTCGCCACTACGCTCAATTGATGTGAGCTCCCCCGACGACCTACCCCGCGACCCTGCCCCGGCTCCCGACGATCTGCCCGTCCCGGCCGACCCGCGATCCCGTCTGCGTGCAGCGGACGCCGACCGTGAGCTCGTGCATCAGATCCTGTCGGCGGCGATGGAACGCGGCAGCCTCTCGCTGAGCGAGTACGAGGAGCGGTCCGGAAAAGTGGTCGTGGCGAAGACATTCGGTGAACTCGACGATCTCACCGACGACCTCCCGGTGGGGCAGTTGGGCGTGCCGATGCCCTTCGTCGGGGAGACCACGGTCAGCCGCGTACAGCCCGCGTCGGGTCGATCACCCGTTCAGAATCGACTCGCGCTGATGTCGGGAGTGGAAGTACGCGGCAACGTCACCGTCGCGGACACCCTCAACGCCGAGGCGATCATGGGTGCCGTCGACATCGACCTGCGCGAAGCCGAATTCACCGCACCGGTGTTGACGATCCGGTGCGCCGCGATCATGGGCGGCATCGACATCACGGTGCCGCCGGATGTGGGTGTCGACGTCGGCGGGTGGGCCGTCATGGGCGGTTTCGGCGGCAAGGCGTCTGGTCCGGGAGCTCCCGGTGCGCCGACGATCCGTGTCGTCGGATTCGCGCTCATGGGTGCGGTCGAGGTCAAGCGTAAGGAACGCAAGCCGCACTCGTGATAAGTGGCGGGATGGTCACGCGAGCAGCAGGGCGATGACCGCGATCGCGGGCACCGATCCGAGCGTCGTCAGCAGGGTCGTGTCACGAGCCATGATCTGGGCCCGACGGTAACGCGTCGCGTACACGAGCACGTTCTGGGCGGTGGGCAGAGCAGCGATGACCACCTGCGCGAACAGCTCGTGCCCCGTCTCACCGAAACCCCATCGCGCGATGGCATAGGCCAGCAGCGGCATGGCGACGATCTTCAAGACGCACGCGAGGGCGATGTCGCGCCGCGGGCTCTCGCCCTTCTTGAACACCGCGGCACCGGTCAGCGACAGACCGAACGCGAGGAGGGCGCAGGGCACCGATGCGTTGCCGAGCATGTCCACCGGCTCGAGAATCGCCGCCGGTGGTTGCAGCCCGAGCGCCGACACGATCAGACCGGCGACGCCGCCCAGCACGATCGGGTTCGTCAGCGGTGCGACGACGGCGTCGCGCATGGCCGCCGCTCGCGACGCGCGGCCGAGGACCGGGTCGGTGACCGTCACGTCCAGGGTGATCAGCGCGATCGGGGAGTAGATGAGGATCTGGAACAGCAGGAGCGGTGCGATGAACGACGCGTCGTCGAGGACGAAGATCGCGATCGGCAGACCCAGGTTGACGCTGTTGACATAGGAGGAGGCGAGTCCGCCGATCGCCAGCTCGGGAACGGCGCGGCGCAGCCACAGCCGGGCGGTGATCACGTAGATGATGCCGATCGCGAATGCGCTGCCCCCGGCGATGACGAGGGTCTTGGAGAAGATCACCGAGAGCTCAGAGGTCACCAGCGCGTGGAAGAGCAGTGCCGGTGTGCAGACGAAGAACACCAGCCGAGAGAGCACCTCGTGCGCGCTGTCGCCGAGGACTCGCGTTCGTCCGAGGACGTAGCCCGCGCCCACCACGATGAAGATGACGGTGAAGCCCGATACCACTCCTGACACTCGGACGAGTGTATGCAGCCGTCAGCCGGCGCCCGCGGACGGGCGACGCCCGGGAGCCGCCCTGCCGTCGTCGACGATGCGGCTTGTCGCGGTACCGTGTCATCGGCGCAGCGCCCTCGGGCCGATCGGCTCACGCCCGCGTTTTGGAGGTTCCGGCCCTGGCCGGTAGTCTGGTGAGGTTGTGTGCCGCGGCCGACCGGTCGAAAGTCCGTGAACGACGCGCGCACCGATTGGCGGGTTCCACCGATCACGATCGGCGGAACCGAAGCGGACTTACACGTAGGAGAAGGGCTCAACCATGGCTGTACCGAAGCGCCGGATGTCGCGGGCGAACACCCGCAGCCGCCGTTCGCAGTGGAAAGCGGACAACCCGGCACTGCAAGAGGTGAAGGTGAACGGCGTCGCGCAGCGCGTTCCGCGTCGGCTCGTCAAGGCCGCGCAGGCCGGCGTCATCGACCTGGATCGTCGCTGACCTACGTCTGCTGACCCCACGGGGTCGCGACACAACTCCGACATTTCACGACGACCGCCTCGGATCTCCGAGGCGGTCTTCGTGCTGCTCCGGACCCATGGAAACCTGAGTCGATGCTGCAAGAGATCCTGAACGACGTCGGCATCGCCGTGTTCGCCGCGTCGGGCGCGTTGCTCGGCGTGCGGAAGGATTTCGATCTCTGGGGCATCGTCACCGTCGGCGCACTCACCGGCGTCGGCGGGGGCATCCTGCGAGACGTGGTGCTGGGCATCACGCCGCCGACATCGATCCAGAACTGGCCGCCGATCGTCATCGCGGCCGTCGCCAGCCTCGTCGTCTTCATCTTCCACCCGACCTTCGCCCTACTGCGCCGGAGTGTGCTGATCTTCGACGCCGTCGGTATGGGCGTCTTCGCGACGAGTGGGGCCGCGATCGCTGTCGATCACGGCGTCAGCGCGTTCGCCGCGACGCTGGTCGGACTGCTGACCGCGGTCGGTGGTGGAATTCTGCGCGACGTCATGGCCAACGAGATCCCACTGCTGCTACAACCGGCCGACCTCTATGCCGTGCCGGCGTTGCTCGGCGCCGCGGTGGTCGCTGTCGGCGGCATCCACACCCCCGCACCGATCTGGGTGTGGCTGGTGACCGGCACGATCGTGGCCACCGGACTGCGGATCGCGGGTCTTGCATTCGGGTGGCGGCTGCCGACGGCCCCGCGGCCTCGGGCCCGCCGGCACTCCTGAGAACCCGGTCCGGTCGCACCGGCGGTCATCCGTCCGCGACGGCGTCAAGGGTCGGTGCCGCGATCGGGGGCACCACAAGGTCTGTCGGCGCTGCGATGGACGCGTCGAGAACGATGCGTACCTGGTCCAGAAAGGTCGCCATCGTCGTCCGACCGGTCGAGGTGTCCGGATAGCGGGTGCGGATCGACAGACCTCCCCGGGTCCGGGACACCCAGAACTGGGCGT
Source organism: Gordonia prachuapensis (assembly GCF_036350515.1). Lineage (NCBI taxonomy): Bacteria > Bacillati > Actinomycetota > Actinomycetes > Mycobacteriales > Gordoniaceae > Gordonia > Gordonia prachuapensis. Next base: position 86,329 of record NZ_JAZDUE010000011.1, read on the forward strand.
CGTCAGCGGTCGTCACATTCGAGATGTGGTGGGCGTCGATCTCGTCGCGCAGCGTCGCAGCGGGCAACGTGCGGTAGTCGACGTAGGAGACCATGAAGATGTCGTCGCGTTCGCGTCGGAGTCCGCCGAGTGCCGCGATGACCTGGGGCACGGGTACGCCGCCGAGCTCCACGGCGCGACGGAGTGCCGGACCGGTCTGCTGCAGCGTCGCCGCCGGGCCGTCGCCGGCGACGACGCGGATCGGTGCATTCGTGGTGAACCAGCCGACCGCGTTCCGCCACGGCTCGCTGCGTCGGGTGTGCATCGGGAACAACAGCGGTAGCTCGGACCCTCCGCCGAGGTCACGCACGGCGAGCGCCATCGCCGACAGGATGCCTCCGTAGATGCTGGAACCATTGCGACGGCAGAATGCGGCGAATCGGTCGGTGTCCGATCGTCCGAGAAGCGGTCGGACGTCGGCGGCCTGTGGCGCCGCATGCCCTGGCGCGACGCCGAGGTCGAGCGGGAATGTGGGTGGGCGTCGCTCGCACTCGTCGAAGAATCGGAGCCAGGCCCGCAGACGCGGATCGGAGTCGGAGATGTCGGTCATCTCGGCTTCCGCGGCGCAGTAGTCGACGAAGCTGCCGCTCATCATGAGACTTTCGGCCGAGAAGCCCCGGGGCATCCGGCGATATCCGTGGTAGAGGCGATGGAGGGCGTCGACGATGATGGACATCGAGTATGCGTCGACATGTGCGTGGTCGAAACCGCAGATGATCGTCGACTCGTCGCGCCGGTCGATTGCACCGAGCAGATAGGCGGGGAATCCGAACGGATGACAGGCCGCGTCCAGCGACGCCCACAATGCATGTTGCATCGCGCGATCGTCGGTGGCCCGCACGCCCGGGTTCTCGACCAAGCGGAGTGTCGACGGGTCGTACTCCATGCGCACGATCCGGTCGTCGCGGCGCGTGAACGAGCTGTGCAGCGTGCCATGTCTCGTGATCAGGGCGTGGTAGGCGCGTGACAGTGCGCGGCGGTCGATGCTGCCGGGAACCCGGAATGCGGTCGCCAGCCAGGTGCTGTGTTGCTCGGCCCCGGCCAGATGCACACTCTGATTGAAGGACGGCGGAACCCGCGAGACCTGGGGTCCGCCGACGGAATCGACAGACCAGGTCAGGAAGTCGCCGGCTTGCGGCCGGAAGCGGTCAATGGTCGTGACGTGCAAGGGCGCACTCCGGGGGTCGTACGTCGATACGAGGCAACGCATCCGCATCGTCGGGCGGCGAGATGACGTGGTCGCCGTGACGGGCGACATCGGCGACCACGGCGCACAGGCGATCGAAGTACCGCCGCACCTGGCGTTGTGCGAAAGGGGTGTCGGGGGTCTGGCTACCCAGGTACAGGCTGTCGTGGTCGCGGTTGATCCATACCGACGCGTTGGCGGTGCGGCCCTCACCGGTGAAGATGACACCCCGGTCGAACGCCGGCTTCCCGTTGCCGGGGAACCAGCGAAAATCGATGTAGGAGAGCAGGTTGGGTGCAGTCACCACCGCTGTGTCGGGTGCACCCGCCGCGACCATGGCGGCCATCGCCGCCTGCACCGGCACGGTGGCGAGCCGTTTCGACTCCTGCTGGGCGGCGTACGCGGCCGGGATCAGAGAGGTGAACCCGGTGGCCGACGCGATGTCGATCTCGACCGGTGCGAACGAACAGAACCATCCCTGGGCGCCGGCGAAGTCGGGATGCATGGCCCGTGTGTTCGAGACGATCATGCCGTAGTGATGCGTGTTGCCGCCGAGCTCGTATCCGGCGATCGCCATCGCGGCGTGGATACCGGAGAGGAAGCTGCCGCCGGCGGTCTTGCATGCTGTGTCGAAGGACGCGACACCGTCGCGGTCGAGCATCGACATCTCCAGTGGCCGGACCGGGGCGGTCTCGCCGGGTGCGATGCCCAGGTCGAGCGGAAAGCCGGGCATTCGTAATCCGTTTCGGGAGAAAGTGTTATGCCAAGCATCCGCTTCTGGTGAGTTCATGTGGTGGCCGGCGGATATCGCATCGAGTTGCGCGTGGTCGAAGTACGAATCGTCCAATCCGCCGACGAGATCGGCCGGACCGTCGATGATCCCGGTGTACAGGTCGGCGATCTCGGTGAGTGCCAGCGCCTGAGAGGCGCCATCGCTCAGCGCGTGGTCGCAGCCGAAGTAGATCGCGAATCCGCCGTCGTGCGCGACGGCACCGAAGGCGAAGCCGGGAAATCCATCACTGATCGTCTCCTCACCGAACCGGTCGCACAGGTGTTGGTGAAGGTGGTCGGCATCGTCGATCGAGCCGAGTGGCTCGCTCTCGAATGCCACCTCCTCCGGCGCGACGAGATGATGGCGGACGGCGCCGTCGTCGCAGGTGAACCAGCTCCGAAGGATCGGGTGGCGTCGGACGAAGGCCTCGAGGGCAGCTGTCATCGCCTCGACGTCGAGGTCTCCGTCGAGTTCGGTTCCGGAGCCCAGATAGGAGCGGTGCGGCTGGCCGTTCGCTCGAGCCATCTGTGAACTGCGCACATGGTTCTCGGTCAGAAACGTCAGTGGACGACCAGTGGGTGGTGCGCCGGCGGCGGCATCTGCGCACCGGGTGGTGGGGAGCCACCCGATGGCTGCGCCGGGGCGGGGCTGCCACCTGCTCATCGCGGTGATCTTCACGTTCAGCTCCTTCTCTGGTCACGCCAGGCGACGTTCTTCGTGTCCGGCCGACGTGCCGGAGTCGAAGTCGTGTGTGGTCCGGGGACGGCTATCGGCGTCGGAGGCCGAAGCGTCCTCCAACACTGCGGTGGCAATCGAGCACGCGGTGGTGACGAGTCGTCGGACCTGTGCCGCGATGACGTCGTTGGCGGGGTACCGCGACGACACGGTGATCCCGGTCGGGGTTCGCGCGATCCAGATGTACACCTCGGAATCGGAGCGCGCGGCCCCGCGCAAGGTGCGAGCCTCCCACTCCGGCCAGTCCTCGGCGCCCGGGACGGCCCGCAGGTCGAGGTACGAGATGACGAACTGGGGTACCGCATCGGTGTCCAGCAACTGCGCGACCCGGGGGAAGGGTAGTAGGGAAAGGCGTTTGGACTCGCGGATTCCGCCTGCGGCCGCTTCCAGCGCGTCGACGACGGTCTCCGCATGGGTGAGATCGACCTCGAGTGGTCCGAGCCCCACGAACCACCCGACCGATTCGACGAACTGGCGGTCGTGGCGGGTATGCATCGGCATGGCGGCGCGGAGTCGGTTCTCTCCGGTGAGATCCTGGTATGCGAGTGCAAGAGCCGCGATGATGGCGGTCTGTGTCGAGTGGCCTGTCGAACGGGACAGACGGTTGAGGGCGGTCACCTGTTCGTCGGTGGCGACATGTTGCGCCCAGCCGTCCTGCGCGGGCGCTTCCGAAGCGACCTCGTCTTCTCCCGATTGGGTTTCGACGGGTGCCAAACCGAACCGTGGGAAACCCCCTGCATCATCCAAGAACTCACGCCAACGCCGGACGCCCGGGTGATCGTCAGCGATTTCTGCCGCACTCATCCGATTGTGTGAACTGAAGTCGACATGGCTCCCGACCTCCGGCAACACAGGATCCAGGTACTGTTCCTCGCTGTCGTAGATCTGACGTAACTCGTTGACGGACAGTAGCATCGAGTAGGCGTCCATGATCGAGTGATCTGCGGCGAAGACGAGGTGGAAGCCGTCGGGGCCGGCGGAGGGATCGTCGGCGTGGGCGATCGTGGCCATCAGGCAATGGGGCCAGGCCAACGGGGTGAGTCGGCTGTCGAAGAGGTCGACGAGATGTTCTCGGATGCGCTCGGGACCGAACCGTCCGGCGCCGACCCTGCGAATGGATACCGACGACGGGTCGCATGAACGTCTGACGAACCGCGAGTCGTCCTCGGCATCCGGTACGTCCAGCGCCGCGGAGGTCCGTTCGCGTGAGACTGTCGTGCGGAACGCCTCGTGACGACGAATCCACTGGTGCAACGTACGGTGCATCGCGGCCGGGTCCAGTGGCCGGTCGATACGGAAAATCGCACCGAGCCAGGAGGTCTGGCGCAGATCATCGTGTGCGGCCGTGACTGCCCGATGCAGGTGATCTTCGTGTTCGTAGGTGATGCCCCGGGCATCGACCGGCCACCGGTCGGTGGACTGCTCCGACTCGGGTATCCAGGCGGTCACTTCCCCGCCGGGCAGCCGATAGTCGTGCAACTCGGTGAACTTCATTGGCGTGTATCCGCTTCCCACTGCCGCTGTTTGGATGCGCGTCGCGAGACGATCAGGTCGATCATCACTTGGTTCCAGCGCATTTCGGTCACACTGTGTGCCCGGGATGTCCGTGCTGTGGGGAGTCGGAACCCGCAACGTGCACAGCGGGTTCCAGATGGATGATAGGACGATTCCGCAGCCGGGCACACCACCGAACCCTCGTGTCGTTGATCACAATGATACGGTCGTACACATCTGGGTAACAGTTCGAAGTGCTTGCCGCTACGTAGTTTGTGCTAATCGCCCAACGATTTCACCGTGGATGCAGAGTTTCCGCTGTGTTAATCGATGCGATCGACGACGTCTCTGAACTGTCCGGTTGTGCAACGGAATCGGTCGTCAGCAGTGTTCTGGCAGCGGAATACGATTGTTAACAGCACATCTCGAGCTCTCCGCGGATCCGGTCGGTCCATCGGAATCGGTTCTCTGTTGACGTTGCGGACATTCGAACCGAGGCTAGGCTGAATACGTTGTCGACACGCGGGATGCCCAGGGGAGTGGTACTCGCGCCGACGACGGTCACGGGCGATGACGCCCTCGGGGGACTCGTAGGACAATGACCGAAGTGATTGCGCTCTACGCTGTTCCGACAATTCTGGCAGTGACGATTCTGGCAATGAACGAGCGCTATGGGGTGTGCTGATGTCCGATGCAGCGTTGGCGATCCACACGGAAGGTGTGACGAAGTCGTATGGCGCAACCAGAGCCGTCGACGGTGTCGATCTGCGCGTGCCTGCGGGAAGCGTCTACGCATTGCTCGGGACCAACGGCGCGGGAAAGACGACGACGGTGCGAATGTTGGCGACCTTGACCCGGCCCGATGCGGGGACGGCGGAGATCTTCGGCCTGGACGTCGTCCGGAACGCAGGGTCGGTTCGGTCGTTGATCGGCGTCACCGGCCAATACGCCTCGGTGGACGAGGATCTCACGGCTCACGAGAACCTGATGGTCTTCGCACGTCTGATCGGCTCGACCCGGCAGCGGGCGCGACGGCGCGCGGACGAACTGCTGGCCGAGTTCGGTCTGACCACCGTCGCCGGACGCGCCGTCCGGCATTTCTCCGGAGGCATGCGCAGACGCCTCGACCTCGCTGCGTCGATGATCACCCGTCCCCGTCTGCTCTTCCTCGACGAGCCGACGACCGGACTCGACCCGCGCACGCGGGTACAGATGTGGAACACGGTGCGGGACATGGTGAACGGTGGGACAACCGTGCTGCTGACCACTCAGTATCTCGAGGAGGCCGACCAGCTCGCGGATCACATCGCGGTGATGGATCGTGGGCGGGTGGTCGCCGACGGGTCCGCCGACGAACTGAAGGCCCGCGTCGGCGACATCTGCGTTCGACTCGATCTGTGTGACCCGGAACTCGCACCGCGTGCGGCGGCTGCCTGTCGATCCTTCACGCAGGAGGATGTCCTGATCGAGGGACCCGAACGCCGGGTGGTGGTTCCGGTGGCGAACCTGGACTCGTTGCCCGAGCTTCTCCTGCGCATGCGCGCACATGACATCGATCTGAACGCGGTCAATGTCGAGCGTCCGACCCTCGATGAGGTCTTCTTCGCGCTCACCGGCGAGACCGAGGCAGGCGCGGCGTGATCGTGGCGGTCGCATCGTCCGGGCGCGCACCGGATCTCCTCGACGTCGAACAGCGCCACGTGCGCAACCGGGTTCCGGTGCGCGCCGCCATCTCCCAGTCATTGACGATGGCCGGCCGCGGATTGCTCAAGATCAAGCACAATCCCCAGCAACTCTTCGACGTCATCGTCCTGCCGATCGTGTTCACGGTCATGTTCTCCACGATCTTCGGCGGAGCGATCGTCGGTGACGTCGCGACCTACCTCCCGCTGCTGATCCCCGGCGTCCTGGTCCAGGTCGCGGTGGCCGCGTCGGTCACCTGCGGGGTACAGCTACGCGAAGACCTCGATCGCGGTGTGTTCGACAGGTTCAAGTCCTTGCCGATAGCGCGGATCGCCCCCCTCGCAGGCGCCCTGCTCGCGAACGCGGTCCGGTATGTCGTGGCCACCGCGATCACGGTCGCGGTCGGCTTCGCCATGGGATACCGACCGGGCAGCCTCGTGGGACTGGCGATCGCATGCGTGCTCGTCGTCGTCGTGGCATTCACCCTGAGCTGGATCTTCGCCCTGATGGGAGTGCTGTTGGACAAGGCTTCCACCGTGCAGGGAGTGTCCATGCTGGTCCTCATGCCGCTGACCTTCGTCTCCAACGCCCTCGTGCCGATCGACACGATGCCGGGCTGGATTCAGGCCTGCGCCAACGCCAATCCGGTCTCTCACCTGGTGACCTCCGCCCGATCGCTGGCGGCCGATGGGGCCGCGGGCGTCGAGATCGGCTACACGCTGCTCGGGGCGGCAGGCATTCTCGCGATCTTTGTTCCGGTGACCCTGCGAACCTACATGCGAAGGACATGACGTGTATCAGACTCTGCCCGGTTCTCACGATGACGACGGTTCAGGCGAGGCCGGACCACCGACGCTGTCGGTGGTCGTTCCGGTCTACAACGAAGAGGACACCATCGGCGAGTGTCTGCGGCGGCTGACGTCGCAGACCGGCCGGGTGGCCGAGATCGTCGTGGTGGACAACAACTCCACGGACGCCACCACGAGCATCGTGGACGAGTTCGTCGCCGCTCACCCTGCAGTGCGGGTCATCCGGGAATCACGACAGGGGCTGGTGTACGCGCGGAACACGGGCATGGATGCTGCCACCGGCGACCTTGTTGCACGCATCGATGCCGACACACGTGTGGAACCGGACTGGGCGCAGACGATCATCGACTTCTTCGTGTCCGATATCGACGGGCACTGGTCTGCCCTGTGTGGTCGGGGGGAGGCCTATGGTGTTCCGCTGGCCGGGCGGTTCGACCGGTGGAAGATCTGGATCCACCCACTCGGTCGGCGGCGAGCGCATCGCACCGTCACCGAGATCCCGGTTCTGTACGGGTCCAACATGGTGCTGCGGCGGGACGTCTGGCGGAGCATCCGGCCCCGGGTGAGTATGCGGCGTGACATCTTCGAGGATGTCGACATCGGACTGTGCGTGTCCGAAGCCGGCGGCCGGAACGCCTTCCTGGCCTCCCTCACCGTCGGCGTGTCCGCCCGCCGGATGCGATCGGGGCTCCCCGCCTTCGTGACGTACATGAGCTTTCTGCCGAGGACGTTCGCGATTCACCGCCGATACGCGCTCACCGCCGGCTCGGCACTGGTCTATGTTCCCGCCCTGACCGCCATGCATGCGCTGCGACTGGCCGCAATCAGCCTCTACGACAGCGACACCGGCGCGTGGTCGCCGCCCGGTCGGCGACCACGCGTATCAGAACGAGTGCTCCCGTGACCTGCCCTCGACCACGCGTTCGGCGATGTCGGCGGCAGCCGCCACCGCCTCGCCCGGGCTGATCAGTTCACGCGCCAAGTGTGCCGCAGCACGTCGGGTCGGAACCGTCAGCGCTGCGGACAATGCGTCGACGAGCCGGGCCGGCTGCACCTGTGACATCGGAAGAGAGGTTCCCACATGCGAAGCCGTGACCGCGCGACCCCAGATCGGCTGGTCGGCACCGATCCACGTGATGACCGACGGAATGCCGGCGCGCAGGACTGCAGCAACCGTGCCCGCGCCACCGTGATGTACAGCCGCAGCGCAGCGCGGGAGGATCGCGTCGTGGTCCACGTGATCGACGACGTGAATCCGGTCGTCGGCAGCTCCCGCCATGAATCCGCTCCAGCCGCCGGCCACCAGCAACCGCACATCGAGATGCTCGGCGGCCACCTGTATCGCCGTCGCGAGAGCGTCGGGGTCCGCAGGAGCCATGCTGCCGAACCCGACGTAGACCGGCGGCGGTCCCGCGTCGATCCATCCGGCCACGTCGTCGGAACTGCTGTCACCCACGCCTTTCCGCAGACGGCCTGGCAGCGTGAAGAAGCCGACGAGAGGCCGCCGGGTACCCCACTCGTCGACGAGACCGGGAAACATTGCCGGATCGTACGCCTGGATCTCCGGAACACCGGTCGCGGCGATCTGATGGGCGAAAGGTGCTCGGGCGGGCGTGATCCCGAGATCATCGCAGAGCGTCTTCTCGGCCGATCGGCCCGCCAGCCACAGCGTCCACTCGAGCGCGCGCCAGCTCAGCCGTGCCAACGGCGGGGGTGGGTCGATGCCGAGATGGGCGAGCATCGAGGTGGACCCGTTGGTGCGGAGGGGGCAGAGATGCAGGGGAATGTGCGGGAGACCGCGCGCACGCGCGACGTTGTGGGCGCGTTCCTGCCCGACGCTCCCCGCGACGATCGCGTCGGCCGTGGTGCAGGCGTCGAGCAACTGCTGCTGCATCGTCCGGCCGCCGCGCACGGTGAGGTCGGCGACGGCGCGCAGCCGGGTCCGTGGGTTGCGCGACCGGAGATCGTTGCGAACGAGGTCGGAATCCAAGACGTCCTTGGTGTTTTCGCCATAGGAAATGGCGGTCAAGCCGGCGCCCTCAACGAACGCGGTCAGATTCGGTGGCACCATCATCGTCACCACGTGCCCACGGTCGACGAGTTCGCCACCCAGGGCCACCGCAGGCTGGACGTCACCCCGGCTGCCTCCGGCTGCCACCACGAATTCCATCGATCTTCCTCCGCTCGACTGGGGATCAGTTTATGCGGACGGGTGCACGCCGTCATGTCGAGGATCGGACAGCGGAAATGAGAATTGCGTTCGCTGTCAACGGAACTCGCGGAGACGTCCAACCGGCCATGGTGCTCGCCACCGCTCTGCTGGCGCGCGGCCACGAGGTCAGGTTCGGTGTCCCGCCGAATCTGGTTCCGTTCGCCGCCGACACGGGTCTCGATGTCCGTCCGATCGGGCTCGACACCCGAGTCCAGATGCAATCGGTGACCAGGGCGCGCGCCGCAGCGGGACGCAATCCAATCCGGCGACTTAGGGCCCTGGCCGATGTCCGTGATCTCGGCTGGAACGAGATCGTCGACGACACAGCGGAACTCATGCGAGATTGTGATGCCGTCGTGGTCGGTTTCACCACCGAGCAGGCAACCGCTGCCCAGGCGGAGCGACTCGGCATACCGATGATCTCGCTGCACCACGCACCCGTGCGCCCCAACGGGAGAGTCGGGCCGCTGCCGTCGGTGGGCACGCGGGGACCCGCGGCGATGCACCGCGCCCAATGGTCGCTGGTGAACGGTGTGTTCACCCTCGCGACCCGGGGTCGGGACGCCCGCCTCCGCGCGCAGCCGGGATGTTCGCCGGCCACCGGCTCGTGGTTGTCGCGGATCAACCGCACCCCCGGGATCGAGATCCAGGCATACGACCCCGTGTTCGCGCCCGCAGCGGATCGGCGCTGGCAGCGTGACTCCCGGTCGCGACCCCGTCCGGTCACCGGTTTCATCGACCTTCCCGACGAACTCCGACGCCGCATCGAACCCGAATCCGCGAATTCCGGCGGCGGGGACCTGCGCGCGTGGCTGCAGCAGGGTTCGCCCCCGCTCTACATCGGCTTCGGAAGCATGCCGATCCGGGATCCGGACACGGTGTTCGCCACTGCCCTCGAGGTCGGACGACGCGTCGGCCGCCGAATGCTCATCTGCATAGGGTGGAACCATCTGTCCGCTGACCTCCTCGCCGGGGCCGCGGCGGACGACGTGAAGGTCGTCGAAACTGCCGATCACGGGCTGTTCGCGGACTGTGCCGCCGTCATCCATCACGGCGGCGCGGGCACGACCGCCACAGCGTTGCGTGCCGGTGTCCCGTCGGTGATCTGCTGGTTCGGTTCCGACCAACCCTTCTGGGGCAACGAGCTCCAGAAGCTGGGCCTCGGCGTCTCGATGCCGTTTCGACGATTCGACGCCGAAAGACTGGAGGCAGCCGTGCACACCGCGCTCGAACCAGAAGTGCGCAGCCGCGCTGTCGCCTTCGCCGCAACATTGGTTCCCGGCGATCGTGCCGTCGCCCGCGCGGTGGCCGAGATCGAGTCGGCGACCGGCGGGATCGGCTCCCACCAGGAGGTGGCGGCATGAGCGAGGTGACAGCTGCTCCGGGGACCGGAACTCCGACGACGCGCGCGATGTCGCGAGCGGAAGCCCCGGAGGTTCCGGCGCGCCTCGCCGACGAGGACGCCACCTACTGGTTCCTGCACCGCGGACTGGGATGGTCGGTGGTTCTCCAACTGGTCTGGGTGTTCGACGGGCCGGTGCAGACCGCCACACTCACCGCGATGAACCGGGCGCTGTCGCGTGGTGTCCTACATCGGCACCTCATCCGGGCCGGGATTCCCGGCGCCCGTCCGCGATGGACACCCGCGGCGTCGCAGCCCGAGTTGGGCATCGACGACCGGACCATCTCCGCCGACCGGATCGATGAGTGGGCGGCGGACGAGATGGCCACCGTCGAACTCGACCCTGAGTCGGGCCGATGCTGGCGGATGCGCGTGGCGCGCTGCGATTCCGGCGACACCGCGATCTCGCTGTGTGCACTGCACCTGGTCGCCGATGGCCGCACGATGGTGCGGGCAGCGGCCGACGCGATGGCCCGCGCCGGGACGGCCGACCCGGACGTGTACCGGCGGGACGGTCACGACGGTCCGCCGCGGAGTCGTAGGCGGCACCGCGTCGACGACGTCATCGACGCCGCCCGCCAGGTTGGCAGGGCCGCAGCCGGTATCGTCCGGGCCATCAACTCCTCGAGGCAGCAGGACGATCCGGCGGCGCCGGGTGCCCTGGACCGTCCGGTTCGCGCCCCGATGGCGCAGCGGGCACCGCAGGCCCGGTGGGCGCGGGCAACGGCCGCGGTTCCCGCCCACGACTGGGATCGAGTCGCGGCCGAGTGCGGCGGCACCGCCAACAGCCTCTACATCGCAGTGGTCACCGGACTGCTCAGATCGAGCGGATACGCCCCGCTCGGGGACACCGTGAAGGTCGGCGTACCCGTCGACATCCGTTCCGGTGCCGACGACACCCGCGCCAACGCCACCGCCGGCGTGTCCATCATGCTGACCGACGACCCACTGCCTGCAGGCGACCTCGGCCCGATTCGTCGCGCGGGAAAGATGGCCTATCAACGACTCTCGGACGGTCGCCGCCCGGCGATGGCCCACCTGTATCCGCTCGTCTGGCTGTTGCCCGCGAACTGGGTGACGAAAGTCGTCACCGCCGGCTCCGGTATGCCGGACGCGGTGGTGTCCAATCTGGGCGATCTGCCACCAATGATGCTGGAGCTCGACGGATGCCGTGCCCGCCGAAGCCAGTTCCGCGGCGTGGCGCAGGGCGTCGACGCCGCCATGCCCCACCGATTCGGCGACGGTGTCCAGTCCTGGCTGGTGCGCACCCCGGATCGGGTGACGTTCTCGGTCTTCGGTTGTGATGAGGAGCGATTCGAATCCGACGAGCGACTTCGGAACCTTCTCGAACAGGAACTGTCCGCATGGTCTCTGCCGTACGAGGTGTGGTGAAACCGATGAGAATTCGCGAAACACAACAGGCCATTCCCCGGGTGACGGGCGCCGACGAGTCGTACCTGATGGCCGAAGAGCTTCTGGGGATGAGCGCTCCGATCCAGTACCTGTGGGTGTTCGAGGACGATCCAGGCCCCGAGGCGGTCGACGGTCTGCGGCACGCGTTGGCCACCGGATCGCTGCACCGGGCGGTGCGACGAACCCGCATCCCGGTGGCGCGGCACCGCTGGGTGGCCTCGACCGAGAAACCCGTGCCAACCCCGGGGGAGACGATCGATGACAGCGATATCGGAACCTGGGCCGACCGATGTCTGCGAGCCGCGGAACTGCGGCCGGTGGACGGACGGGGATGGCAGGTGGATTCGGCGATCACCGACACGGGCGGCCGGGTCGTGTCACTACTCGTCTCCCACATGATCACCGATGGCCAGGGGTTGTATCACGCACTGGCGGAAGCGCATTCCGGCCGATCGCGCATTCTTCCGGCCGCCGACACCGCCCGTGGCGGGCGCGCCCTCATGGCCGACGTGGTCGACGCCGCACGACAGCTCGCCGCGGCGGCGAGATCGCTGCGCATCCTCGCCGGTACGGCCATCCGCAATCGGGGCGGTGCACAGGGGAACACCATGCATCCACCGACTCCGACGCCGCCGAACGACGACGTCGCGGCGGACACGACGCTGGCCATCGTCGACGTCGACCGCCAGGTCTGGCACGACCGTGCCAGGGAGCATCAGGGGACGGCCAACGGACTGTTCACCGCGCTGCTGGGTGGGGTCGTGCAGCGTTCCGGATTCCCGGTCGGCGAGCAACTCCGGGTGTGCATCGCCGTCGACAACCGAGCCGACGAACTCGACGACCGGGCGAACGCCTCCGGAGGGGTCTGGATCCGGTTGTCGGAGCCGATCGAGCCGGGGATGGCTCTCGATGGAATTCGCGCCATGAGCAAGCAGGCGTTCGTCACCTACGCCGAGTCCGGGAGCGAACAGGCCGCGGACAACCTGCAACCCGTGGTGCGTTTGCTTCCGCGCCGGGTGATCGCACGGATGATGCGGACGATCCCCGGGCCGGACACCACGGTGTCCAATCTCGGGGTGGCACCATCGGACGTGCTCGAGCTCGGCGGCGTCACCGCGTCACGGTTCGGCATCCGCGCCATCATGCAGGGGGTCTCGGCGCAGCAGCGGCGCCGACAGGGCCCGGCGATCGCCGCCTGGGCGGTCGAGTACGGGGATCGGATCACGCTGACGTTCTTCGGTGTCGACCCCGATCACTTCGGCGACACCGATCTGTTGCGCAAACTGGTCGGTAACGAGTTGTCCGCCTGGCGCCTCGAGCACAGGTTCTGGTGAGGTGCTCGATGTCGGCGATCCGGGATTCATCGGCCCTGCACATCGCGATGATCCTGTACGGCAGTCGCGGCGACATCCAACCGGGGGTCTGTCTGGCACTCGAACTCCAGCGCCGTGGCCATCACGTCACCCTGCTCGCGCCGCCCGACTTCGTCGACCTCGCGACCAAGGCCGGAGTCGCCGCCGTCCGGCCGGTCGGGCTCGACGCCCACGCCGCCTGGACGTCTGACGCGGCCGCTGCGGCGCAACAGAGTCGGAATCCGCTGCGCAGGTGGAGGTTCGCACTCGAGACCGTCCGCGGTGGATTCGCCGCGTTCGATGACGACCTGGTCGGCGCACTCGTCGGCTCTTCGGCATCGGCGCGCCACGTCGACACGATCGTCGTCGCGCCACTGTGTCAGGACCGAGGCCTCGCGCTCGCCGAGCGGCTGGGTGCGGGACTGGTGGTGTTGCGCTACGGGCCGATGTCGGAGAACGGGATGATGGGCGCGATTCCCGGATTGTCGGATTCGCTGTCGCCGCACTGGAAGAGGCGGACGTGGCGGATCGCCGATCGGATCACGTGGACGGCGACCGGCTGGAACGAGAACAGGTTTCGTCGGCGACTGGGACTGCCGCGTGCACGGGCGCCGCTGCCGCGTCGGCTGAGCACGGCAGGCATTCCGCAGATCCAGGCCTATGACGAGGCTCTGATCCCCGGGCTCGCCGACGAATGGGGTGACGCGAAGCCCGTCGTCGGGTTCTTCGACCTGCCCACGTCGCGCCGGCGGGCGATGGGTGAGATCGATGGCCGCGACACCGAACTCGGACGGTGGCTGGCCGCCGGCGCGCCGCCACTGTTCATCACCTTCGGCAGCATGCCGCTGCGCGATCACGACAAGGTCATCGCCACCGTCCGCGCGGCAGCCCGCACCGCCGGTCTCCGCTGTCTGGTCGCCGGCCGCGAGCACCGGGGAGTCGGTCCCGACGACGATACGGTCTTCGTGTCCGGCCCGCTCGATCACGGCTCGGTCCTCCCGAAATGTGCTGCTGCGCTCCATCACGGCGGCGCGGGTACGACTGCCGCGACGCTTCGGGCCGGGCTGCCGACGTTCGTGTGTCCGATCACCGCCGATCAGCCGTTCTGGGGGCACCGCGTGCAGACCCTGGGAGTGGGCTGCAGCGTCCGGCTGTCCGCGCTCACGCCGGAGGCTCTGACCGCGGGATTGCGGACGCTGATGTCCGCGCCGGTGCGGGCGGCCGCCCGCGACGTCGCCGAACGGATGGTGGAGTCCGACAAGGCCGTTGCGGCAGCCGCCGACATCGTCGAGACGGGCGGACAGCGAGCGTGAGGGCCGTTACTGCGCGAGCATCTTGTTGACCGCCCGATTGAGGAAGTTCGGGATGAACTTGGCGGCGTTGCCGAGTACGAGGGTCTGGGTGCCGACCGCATAGCTGGTGCGGTGGAGCAGCTTGTCCTGACGGGTGGGATGCACCGACTCCCAGACCTTCTCGGCCACCTGCTCCGGTGTGATGCGCACACCGAGCGTCTTGGTGGTCTTGGCGTCGTTCATGGCCAACGCGGTCTTCGCCCACAGCGGCCAGATGCCGACGACCCGGATGTCGTCGTGTTCCCACTCCAGTTCCAGGGCTTCGGTCAGGCCCGCGACGAAGAACTTGGTCGCGCTGTAGGTGGCGATCCCGGGCTGACCGTAGATCGCCGAAGCCGACGCGATGTTCACCAGGTGCGCGCCCGGCGTCTTCCTCAGGTACGGATAGGCAGCCTGCGCGCCGAGTGCCACGCCCAGGGCGTCGATGTCGATCTGTCGGCGAACGGCCTCGGGGGAGATCTCGTGCAACGGTCCCTCGACCAGGATGCCCGCGTTGTTGTCCAGGACGTCCAGGGTTCCGCCGGTGTGCGAGGTGAAATCCGCCAGTGCGTCCGACCACTGTTCCGGGTCGCGGACGTCGAGCGTTCCGGTGATGAATCCGGGATGATTCGCCTTCACCTTGGCGAGCGCGTCGGCATCGACATCGTAGACACCGACCGTCCATCCCTCGCGCCCGAAGCGCTCCGCTGTGGCCAGCCCGATTCCTGCGGCCCCGCCGGTGATGAAGATCGATGACATGCTGCTCTCCTGCATTTGACCTGCGATTTTATGCCCCCTCAAGGAACTTACTGGCGAGTATATAACCAGAGCTGTTCACTTCGGGACGCCCCGATGCTATCGTGACAACACGCATTGTCATAACAGTGCGCGTTGTCATGAAAGAACAAGTGTTCACCGATGGCCTGGAGGGCTAGAGCCGATGACTGCAGCGATGGACCGGACATACGGCGAGAGTGCTCGCGCCGGCGCCGCTCACCCCGACAACGTGGTCAGCATGCGCGATCAGGGGACCGACGAGGTCTCCGAGCGACTGCTCGCCTCGGCGGCGCGGCTCTCCCGCAACGCGATGACCGAGATCGACTGGTCCGCCCCGATGGATCCCACCAAGTACGGGTGCAGCCCCGAATGGTCGTCGCTGTACGGCACCGCCTACTGGGATGAGCTCACCGAGGAGCAGCGGATCTCGGTGACCCGGCACGAGTTCGCGTCGATCATGAACATCGGCATCTGGTTCGAGATGATCCTGCAGGAGATGGTGATCCGCGATCAGTATCTCGGCGCCTACCACAGCCCGGAGTTCCAGTTCGCCCTCACCGAGGTCGCCGACGAGTGCCGCCACTCGATCATGTTCGCCAAGGCGTCCGAGAAGATGGTCGGTACCTCGTACAAGCCCACCAAGAAGGTCGGGCGGCTGGGCAAGCTGTTCAAGCGCACCGCCAAGAACGAGGTCGCCTATGCCGGCATCCTCGTCGCCGAGGAAGTGCTCGACGTGTTCCAACGCGGCTGCATGCGCGACGACCGGGTGCTGCCGTTCATCCGGACGGTCAACGAGATCCACGTCCTCGAGGAATCGCGGCACATGAAGTTCGCCCGCGAAGAGGTGCGCGAGTCGATGGACGGTGTCGGCTGGGCGCGGCGACAGTTCAGCGCTCTCTACGTTGCGCTGGGCGCCTACTTCATCGTCACCAGCCTGGTGCAGAAGCAGGCCTTCGCCGACGCCGGACTCGACGCCGACCGGGCGATGGCGCAGATGCGCTCCAACTCGCACTTCCAGTCCATGATCCGCAGCAGCTGCGCCCACCTCATGGAGTTCCTCGACGAGGTCGGTCTGTTGACTAAGCCGGCCATGTACTACTACCGGAAAGCGAACATGCTCTGATGTTCGTCATCACCCAATCCTGCTGCAGCGACGCGGCATGCGTGTCGGTGTGCCCGGTCAACTGCATCCATCCGACACCCGAGGAGCGTGGCTTCGGCAGTTCGGACATCCTGCACATCGACCCCGAGGCCTGCATCGATTGCGGTGCGTGTGCCGATGCGTGCCCGGTGGACGCGATCTATCCCGCCGACAAGCTGGGCACCCGCGACAAGGTGTTCATCGACATCAACGCGGACTATTACAAGAACAACCCGGACGTGACGTCGGGTTGGGACCCCGTGGACGACGCCGAGCGGCGCGACAGTGGACCATCGGTGACCTATCCCGACATTCCCAAACTTCCTGCCGGACTTCGTGTAGCGCTGGTCGGGACGGGTCCGTCGGGTGGATACGCCCTGCGCACCATCCTCGATCGCACCGAGGCATCGGTGACCGTCATCGACAAGCTCCCGACCCCGGGCGGTCTGGTCCGCGCCGGTGTCGCGCCGGATCATCCCGGCACCAAAGGGGTGCTGCGTGGTTTCGATCTGCTGTACCGCGACCCGCGGGTCACGATGGCCACCAACGTCGTCGTCGGCGAAGGCCCGAACGAGATCACGCCGGCCGAACTGGCCGAACACTTCGACGCGGTGTTCTACGCCGTGGGCGCCAACGAGTCACGCCGCCTGGGCATTCCGGGCGAGGACCTGCCCGGATCCACCTCCGCCACCGATCTCGTCGCCTGGTACAACGCGGTTCCGGGTGTCGACGAAGGGCCGCCGATCAGAGGCCGCAGCAGCGATGACCCGGCGACCGGTCGGGCCGTGATCGTCGGTACGGGCAATGTGGCGCTCGATGTCGCCCGCATCCTGGTCTCACCGCCGGATCTGCTGGCCACCACCGACATCGCCGACCGGGCACTGGACATCTTGCGTGAACAGAACGTCCACGAGGTCGTCCTCCTGGGCCGTCGCGGGCCGGAAACCGCGGCGTACACCGCAGCGGAGTACCGCGCACTGTCGGAGATCCCGGGCGTCGAGGTCGCGGTGTTCGACGGCTCGGATGGCGAGGTCCCCGACTTCGGGGCGCCGGCCGACCCCGCGAAGCGCCGGATCGTCTTCCTGTTCCACTCATCGCCCGAGGAGATCATCGGTACCACCAACGTCGAGTCGGTGGCGGTGCGGACCGGCGGGGACAACCACAAGATCGCGACCGACCTCATCGTGCGGTCCATCGGGTACCGCTCAACCCCCATCGCCGGACTCGCCTTCGACGACGAGCGCGGTGTCTTCCGGAACGACGACGGGCGGATGCTGGACGACGCCGGGTCTCTGGTGCCCGGTGGATACGTCCTGGGATGGGCCAAGCGTGGCCCGCGAGGCGGGATCGGCGCGAACAAGATGTGCGCACAACAGACCGTCGAGCACTTCCTCGACGACGCCGCGTCGGGCCGTCTGACACGCAGCGCGCGCCGACCCGGAGAATTCGCGTCGCTGCTGGCGCGCCGCACCCGGCACGTGATCGGGTACCGCGGAATGCGCGCGATCGATCGCCGGGAGCGGCGACTCGGGGCCGAGCAGGGCCGCCCGCGGGTGAAGTTCACCCAACTCGCCGACATGGTCGGCGCCGCCGGCCGCCGCAAACGCTGAACCATCACCGATCCGGGGAAATCGCAGCACACCCGTACGGATGGTGAGAGGCTGGGCGGCGCGACGACTCGGAGGGGGCAGTGTGGTCACATCATCCGGCGGTGGGGCGGCAGGCGGTGGAACGAGCGGACGGGAGAAACCGCTCTTCGCGCTGTTCATCGCTGCGTTCATCACCCAGAATGCGATCGCGCTCCCATACGTCAGGGAGAACGGACTGCGTTCGACCCAGGACTTCTTCGTCGGCGACATCCTGAAGACCACGCCGGGCCGATTCGCCCTGGTCGATCTGGGTTTCGTGAGCATCAGCTTCCACCTCTGGGCCTTCGCCGAGGCGCGTCGCCTCCGAATCGTGCCGTGGTGGATCGCGTCGTTCGTCCTGACATGCGGTGTCGGCATCGCGACTGCCATCCCGTTCTTCCTTCTGGTCCGGGATCGCGCGATCGCGGGGTGGTGATCAGCTCTCACTCGCAGCGCATGCGGAGTGAGGTCCTGACAATCGCCTTGTAACACTCAGGCAAGAAGCGATTCACGCGCGGTCGCGATAGTGGCCGTATGTCCAGCACACCGCGGTTCCTGCAAGGCGTCTACGCGTTCACCGGAACGGGGCTGACGAAACCGGCACCGATCGATCCGTCCCTGACCTACGTGGTGCCCCCGGGTATGACGGCACAGCCCCTCTACTTTCGTGGCGGGAACAGCTCGGGCGAACTGATCTACGTGACGCTGATGCGGGACGGCCAGCCCATGCGCATTTTCCCGATGGGGGCGCGGTCCTCGGTCAACGTCCCACTGCGGGTGGTGGAGGACGTGGACCCGGATACCACCTTGGAGTTGGTTCTGGCGGCACCGGAAGCGACGAGCGGTGAGGTCGTGATCGACTTCGGAATGGTCATCTTCTGATGCCTGTCGACGTCACGCCGCACGACGATGCGACCACCGCCAAGCGGAAGCTGGTGGTGGTCGGCAACGGTATGGCCGGCGCACGGACCGTCGAAGAAATCCTGTCGCGCGGCGGCAGTGAACTGTTCGACGTCACGATGATCGGTGACGAGCCCTACGGCAATTACAACCGGATCATGCTCAGCCACGTGCTCTCCGGCGAGGCGACCCTCGACGACGATGACCTGATGCTCAACCCGATGGCGTGGTACCGGGAGAACGGGGTCACCCTCTATTCCGGCGACAGCGCCGAGGGCATCGATCGGTTCGCCAAGACCGTCACCTGCGCCAGTGGTCGTGTCATCGATTTCGACGTCCTGATCATCGCCACCGGGTCCAACACTTTCTTCCCCAACATGGATGGGCTGCGCGAGTCCGATGGGCGGCTGGCACGCGGCGTCTTCGGATTCCGGACCATCGAGGACACCAACGGCATGCTGCAGATGGCGACGTCGCGCGACGACGTCCGTGCCGTGGTCATCGGTGGCGGTTTGCTCGGCCTGGAGGCCGCATACGGGCTGAAGACCCAGGGTGTCGACGTCGACGTGGTGCACTCGCCCGGCCACCTGATGAATCAGCAACTCGACGAACGCGGCGGAAAGGTGCTGCGCAACAAGATCGAGGAACTCGGGGTCGGCGTGCACACCGGTAAACGCACCACCGCCGTGCTACGCAACGACGACGGCACCGTCAGTGGAGTCGGATTCGCCGACGGCGAATCCCTGCCGGCAGACATGATCGTGGTCACCGCCGGCATCCGGCCCAACGTCGAGCTGGCACGCAGCTCGGGGCTCGTCATCGAACGCGGCATCGTCGTCGACGACCAGATGCGCTGCGAGGACGAGGGTTCCATCTACGCCGTGGGAGAGTGCTGTCAGCACCGTAGCGAGGTGTACGGTCTCGTCGCGCCGCTGTGGGAACAGGCGGTGGTGCTCGCCGACGTCATCACGGGTGCGAATCCCCATGCGGAATACCACGGTTCGCGACTGACCACCAAGCTCAAGGTCGCCGGCGTCGACGTCGCGGCCATGGGCGTGAAGGGCCCCGAGCGTGAGGACGACGAGTTCGTCCAGTTCTACGAACCGCGTAGCGGCATCTACAAGAGCGTGGTGGTCCGCGACGACAAGCTCATCGGGGCGATGCTGCTCGGCGACATCTCGAAGGCCAACTTCCTCACGCAGGCCTTCGACGAGAAGGTGCCGCTGCCCGAGGAACGTATCTCGATGCTCTTCGACATGGGTACTCCGAGCGCTGAGACCGGCGCGGCAGAGCTCGCCGACGATGTTCAGGTGTGCAACTGCAACGGTGTCACGAAGGGGGACATCGTCTCCTGCGTGCGATCCGGATGCACCAGTGTGAGCGAGGTGTGCGCAAAGACCCGCGCCGGCAAGGGATGTGGCTCCTGCAAGCCACTCGTCGGTGACATCGTCGAGTTCGCCGCGGGTGATGCGCTGACCGTCGACAAGTCGGCGGACTGGTATGTGCCGTGTATCCCGCTGACCAAGCCGGAGTTGATCGACGCCATCAAGCGGCAGGATCTCCGTTCGGTGTCCGAGGTCTTCGAGAACCTGGCGCCCGACGGTGAGGACGCCACCGCGAAAATGCCGCTGTCGTCGCTGCTTCGGGTCATCTGGGGCACCGGGTGGAATCGCGAACCGGGCGCGCTGTTCGTCAACGATCGCGTGCACGCCAACATCCAGCGGGACGGCACGTTCTCCGTCGTACCGCAGATGAAGGGCGGCGTGACGTCGCCGCAGCAGTTGCGCAAGATCGCCGACGTCGCGGAGAAGTACGACATCCCGATGATCAAGGCGACCGGCGGCCAGCGCCTCGACCTGCTCGGCGTGAAGAAGGAAGACCTGCCGAAGGTCTGGGACGACCTGGGCATGCCGTCCGGGTATGCCTACGGCAAGTCGTTCCGGACTGTGAAGACCTGTGTGGGAACCGACTACTGCCGGTTCGGGCTCGGGGACTCGACGGCGCTGGGCATCGCGATCGAGACGCGCTATCAGGGCCTGGAGTCGCCGGCCAAACTGAAGCTCGCGGTCACCGGCTGCCCCCGCAATTGCGCTGAGGCCCTGTGCAAGGACTTCGGTGTGGTGGCGATCGGCGACGGCAAGTGGGAGATCCTCGTCGGCGGCGCGGCCGGCGCACACATCCGCAAGGGCGATCTGCTCGCGACGGTCGATTCGCCCGAGGAGGTGATCCGACTGTGCGGCATCTTCATCCAGTACTACCGTGAGCAGGCCAAGTGGCTGGAACGCACCTATGCGTGGGTGCCACGCATCGGTATCGAGGAGTTGCGGGCGATTCTGGTCGATGACCGCGACGGCATCGTCGCCGGTCTACAGGAGCGCATCGACGAGGCGGTGGCCGATTACGTCGACCCGTGGCTCGATCGCGAGGAGCCCCGGTCGCCTGCCCAGTTCACCTCCGCATTGCCGTTGCTTCCGCTCCCACAGGTTCCGGTCCGATGACCAGCGTCGACGCCGGTGTCCCGGTGGGCTCGATCGATGATCTTCTCCCGGGGGAAGGGCGGGCCTACCCGGTCGACGGTCGGCAGGTGGCGGTGTTCCGGATGACCGACGGCACGCTGCGGGCCGCCGACGCGGTCTGCCCCCATCGGGGAGGCCCGATCGCCGATGGCCAGTTCGATCTCGGCCACGTGGTGTGTCCGCTGCATCAGTACGTGTTCCGTTTCTCCGACGGCGGCTGTACCGCCGATGGGATCGGCTCGCTGGGCGTGTACCGCGTGGAGGATCGCGACGGACGTATCGTGGTCTGGCCGTGAGACGAGTTCCCTGGTGGGTGTCCGTGGCTTGAAGTGTGCGCACCAGTTCGACGATGCCCTCGTCGTGCAAGCACTTCGGCGCATGCCGCAGCGCAACTGCGAGTTCGTCACCAGAGGCGATCTCCGATTCGGGATGGCCGTACTGTTCGCACAGCGACGCGCCTGGCGCGCGGTGCGCAGGAGCGGGCGAGGGTGTGGACTGTATCGGATGTGCCGGGGAACCCAGACGTCGAGCAGCCGTAGCGCCGACAGGCAACTCAGCACCCGCCGGCCACAGCCGACAACACAGTGGCTATTGGCCCACGGTGTCGCGTACCCCCCGCCGCAGACGTCGTGGTGTGCCGCTCGTGAGCGCGACCCGGAGTTCGGTCCGAGTCACGCCGGTGCTCGGCTGACGGTGTGGTTGCTCGTGGTGAGATCGGCGTCGGGATGTGCTCTGTCGGGACAGACTCAGCGATCCGCCGTCAGCAGCAGTGACGCATGGTGCGGGACCCCGAGTGCCGTCACCATGCCGACCTCCGCCCCGGGCACCTGTCCCTCGCCGCGCTCGCCCCGCACCTGGCGCACCGCTTCGACGACGTGGTTGGCACCGAGCATGAAGCTATGTGCCAACAATCCGCCGTGGGTGTTGGTGGGGAGGCGGTCGTCGAGCCCGATACCCTTCGTCATCGCGAAATCGGCGCCCTCTCCCTTTGCCACGAACCCGAGGTCCTCGTACTGCAGGATCGTGTTGATGGAGAAGCAGTCATAGGCTTCGAGGAGATCGACGTCGGCCGGACTCAATCCCGCATCACGGAAGGCCTGGGGCCCGGAGATCGCCGCCGGCGTCACGAGATAATCGGTGTTCTGGGTGAACCATTCGACGCCGGACACCGCCGATCGACCCAACCCGACGCCGGCCACCCGGACCACGGGCCGAGGGAGGTCGCGGGCACGATCGACGGTCGTCATGACGAAGGCGGTCGCCCCGTCGTTGACCAGACAGCAGTCCGCGGAGCGAAGTGGCTCGGCCACCATCGGGGTCTCGAGGTAGCTCTCGAAGGTCATTTCTCGTGGTCGCAGCGCGCCCGGTGTGGTGAGCGCGTGTCGGTGGGCTTCGGTCGACACCGCGGCCAACGCATGCGCCGGCAGACCGAACTCGTGGTCGTAGCGCTGGGCCATCGCCGCGAAGTAGACCGGCTGTCCGTACCACCCGGCAGGCATCTCGAAGGTGGCCTTCACCTGGTCGTTGGCATGAACGGAGCGTGGACCGTCGTGCTGGGCGCTGAGACGGTGGCCGAACCAGCACACGACCACCGAGGCCTGCCCGCTCGCCAGCGCCAACTGCGCCAATCGTGGCGCGCTGACCAATCCGGCCCCGTAGCCGACCCCGTACGCCAGGAAGCCGAGATCGGGGCGAATGCCGGCTGCGTGTGCCACGTCCTCGGCCGGCGCCGTGTGCGGCATCTGCGCGGATTCGCTGACCATGCCGTCGACGTCGGCGGCGGTCAGCCCGGCATCGCGCAGCGCGGCGCCGACGGCCTCGGCGATCATGGACGTCAGCGGACGATCATCGCGCCGGGCATACTCGGTCTCACCCACCCCGACGATGGCGATGTCGCCGGCGATGGAAGTGTCCCAGCCTGTCATGTCACCCATCTAAAACTCCGATGTTTTGTGGTATCTCAAGGCTACGTCATGTCGCGGCATGACGGTATGTGGTTCGTCGAGCCTGTTCGCTGGACAAACGGATATGTGCAGTTACTGTCGGGCGCCACCTGGGCGCGGTAGCATGCGAGAAAGCAAATCATTCGATGTAGGGGCGGTTGGATGGACAGGAGTGATGCCGTGACATCCGGGTTGACCGGTGACGATGCCTCGTCACCGCTGACGTCGGCGAAACTGGATGTGCGCCCGATCCGATCGTCGTACCTCCAGGTCGCCGAACAACTGCGCGACCTGATACGGGGCGGTGATCTCACTCCCGGTCAGCGGCTCCCGGCCGAACCCGACATGGCCGCCCTGTTCGGCGTCAGCAAGGGCACCATCCGGGAAGCGTTGCGCATCCTGAGTTCTGAGGGAATGGTGACCACGCGTCGCGGTGTGCGAGGCGGGACCTTCGTGGTCGAACCCGATGCGAGCAAGGTCGAGGGCACCTTGAGCAACGCGTTCAACATCCTCGCCGTCACCAACAAGGTGACCGCCGACGACTTCCTCAACGCGTGGAAGGCCATCGACGTGCCGGCATCGGGCCTGGCCGCTCGGCGTCGCGGCGGTGAGCACGCCGATGCGCTGCTCGCCGCGTGCCAGGCGCCCGATGTGGACGGGTCACGAGAGCAATCTCTGGAGTTCTCCGCAGATTTCCACAACCTGCTGCTGAGGGCGTCGGGTAACCAGTTGCTGGAGTTGATGGGTCGTCCGGTGTCGGCGGTCGCCCGCGCGCGGTTCTCCGGCACCTCGCCGACCGAGGAGTTCTGGCACACGAACTGCACAGAGCATCGACGAATCGCGGAGGCGATCATCGCCGGCGACAGCGAGGCGGCGGAGGCGGCGACCGCCGAGCACATCGAATCGCTCCGTCCCTATTACCGCGCGCAGCGCGAGAGCTGACCGCGGTGGCAGTGCCTTCCGGCCACGGGAGGCACTGCCACCGCGGATCTTTCAGCCCAGTTCGAGCGAACGGCTGATCAGGTCGCGCATGATCTCACTGGTGCCCGCCCAGATGCGGGTGACGCGGGCATCCTTCCAGTCCCGGGCGACCTGCGATTCGTTCATGAACCCGTAGCCGCCGAACATCTGCAGACAGGTGTCGGTGACCTTGCCCTGGACCTCCGAGGTCCACAGCTTGGCCTTGGACGCATCCACCGCGGTGAGATCACCGTCGGTGCTGGCCGCGATGCAGGCATCTACGTAGGCGCGGGTCACGTCGATGCTGGTACGTAGGTCGGCCAGCATGAAGCGGTTGTACTGGAACGAACCGATCGACTGGCCGAAGGCCTGACGCTCGCGCGCATAGGCCAGCGTGGACTCCAGCACCAGGTCCGCATGCGTGATGTTGCAGACGGCCGAGGCCAGACGCTCCTGGGCCAGGTGCTGCATCATCAGTCCGAACCCGCGGTCCAGTTCGCCGATGATGTTCGACGACGGCACGCGGACCTTGTCGAAGAACAGCTCGGCGGTGTCGCCCTCGGTCTGCCCGATCTTGTCGAGTTTGCGGCCGCGACTGAAACCCGGTGTGTCCGTGGGGACACCGAACAAGGTGATGCCCTTGGACCGGGTATCCGGGGTGGTGCGGGCGGCGACAATGAGGAAGTCGGCGCTGTAGCCGTTGGTGATGAAGATCTTCGAGCCGCTGATCAGCCAGTCGTCGCCGTCGCGTTCGGCCTTGGTGCTCAGCGACGCCAGGTCCGACCCACCGCCGGGCTCGGACATGGCCACGCCGGTGATCATCTCGCCCGAACAGAAGCCCGGCAACCAGCGCTTGCGCTGCTCCTCGGTGGTGCGCTCGACCAGGTACGGGGCCACCACGTGGGTGTGCACACCGAGGGCGCACGAGTAGGCCAGTCCGGCGCGAGTGAGCTCCTCGTCCATGACGGCGTTGAAGCGGTAGTCCTCGGCGCCCGAGCCGCCGTACTCCTCGGGCACGCACAGTCCGAGCAGGCCGAGTGCACCGGCACCGCGCCAGACGCTGCGACCGATCATCCCTTCCTGTTCGTACTCCGCGCTGTTCGGGATGATCTCCCGGTCGACGAAGTCGCGGACGGACTTTCGGAAGTCTTCATGGTCTTGGTCGTACAGGGTTCGACGCACGGTGGATCACCTCTCAGAGATTGCTGGTGTGGAGTTCGAGCGCGTCGGCGAAACGCTCCTGGGCGTGGGCCCGCATCGACGGAACATGCTGCGAGGGCACCTCGCTGGGCTCGTACTCGCGCAGGATCCGGCGGGCCACCGTGGAACGGTGCACCTCGTCGGGGCCGTCGTAGATCCGCGCGGCACGGGCGGCGCGGTACATGTACTCCAGGGGCAGGTCGGTGGTCAGGCCGAGCGCCCCGTGGATCTGGACGGCCCGGTCGATGACGTTGTAGAGCACCTGCGCGCCGTAGAACTTGATCAGCGAGATGTCGGTGAGTGCGGCCTTGACCCCATAGGTGTCCATCTTCCAGGCCGCCTGCAGCGTCAGCAGTCGTGCGGCCTCCATCTCGGCCTTCGAATCGGCGATCCAGTTCTGGATGGTCTGCTTGTCGGAGAGATTCGATCCGTGCGCGTACCGCGACAGCGACCGCTCACAGAGCATGTCGAAGGCCCGCTTGGACTGACCCAGCCAGCGCATGCAGTGGTGGATGCGGCCGGGCCCCAGGCGCTGCTGGGCCAGCAGGAATCCCTTGCCCTGTTCGCCGACGAGGTTCTCCACGGGCACCCGGACGTTCTCGTAGAGGATCTCCGAGTGCGCACCGAATCGGCCGAAATGCGGCTCGGGGTGTTCCATCGTGGGGACGTCACGCAGCACCGTGACGCCGGGCGTACCGGCGGGCACCACGATCATCGAGCTGCGCTGGTGCGGGGCGGCCTCGGGATCGGTCACGACCATCACGATGAGGATGTCGGCCACCGACCCGTGCGAGGTGAACCACTTGTGGCCGTTGATGACCCACTCGTCACCATCGCGCACAGCAGTGGTCGACAGCAGCGTCGGATCCGACCCGGCACCCGGTTCGGTCATCGAGAACGCGCTGCGGATGTCGCCGTCGAGCAGCGGCTGCAGCCAGCGCTGCCGCTGCCACTCACTGTCGGGAGCCTGTTCGATGCCCAACGCCAACAGCTCGGCGTTACCTGAGTCGGGGGCGTTGTTGCCGAACACCAGCGGCGCCAACCGCGACTGGCCGACGATCTCGTGCAGCAGACCGAGCTTGACCTGACCGAAACCGCCGCCGCCCAGGGCCGGCGGCAGATGAGCGGCCCATAGTCCGGCCTCCTTCACCCGCGCCTGCAGCGGACGCACCAGCTGGTTCATCTGGTCCTCGGTGAGGTCGAGGGTGTCCAGCGGGAACAGCTCGTCGCGGACGAAGTCCTGAGCCCAGTCCAGCTTCGCCTGGTATTCGGGGTCGGTGGAGAAATCCCACGCCATGGTTGTCTACCTTTCGTGTCAGCGACCGGACAGCACCGGCGCGAAGAAGTCCTGGTTCGCCTGCGCGAACTGCTCGATGGCGGCAACCGCCTTGCTGCCGCGCACCCAGGGGCGGATGACGAGACGATCCACACCGACGTCGCGGTACTCGTCGATCACCGCGCGGGAGACGTCCCCGGTCACGTGCACGCTCACCTCGAAGGGCACGGCCTCCCGGCCGGCGGCGGCGCGCCGCTCGTCGAGATCCCGGATACCGCGCGCGACCTCGTCGGGCGAGAGGTCCGAGGCCAGCCATCCGTCGCCGCGGGTGGCAGCGCGGCGCATCGCGGCCTTGGAGTGGCCGCCGAACACATACGGCGGGTGCGGACGGGTCGCGGGCTTGGGAGTCATCGACACCGGCGGCACCTGCAGCTGCTCGCCGCGGTACTCGGTGACGTCGTCGTCGAAGAGGCTGTCGAGGACGTCGAGGCTCTCGTCGAATCGCTTGCCCCGGCTGGCGAAGTCCTTGCCCAGGATCTCGAATTCCTCGCGGAGCCATCCGGCGCCCATGCCCAGGATGAAGCGTCCACCCGACAACTGGTCGACGGTCGCCACCGATCGGGCGATGTGGAACGGATCATGCAACGGCACGAGCGACACCGACACGGCCAGCCGCAGACGGGAGGTGCGGGCCGCGAGGTGGCCGAGCACCGCATACGGGTCGTAGAAGGGCAGATTGGCGTGGAAGGCGTCGTGGCCGCTGTCGCCTTCTCCGGCGTACGGGAACGACGAATCGTTCTGGACCGGCGTCACGGTGTGCTCGCCGACCCACACCGAGTCGTAGCCGAGTTGCTCGGCGCGTTCGGCGACATCCACGAGCTGGTGGGGCCGAAGGGGGAACAGTGCGATCCCGAACCTCATCTCGCACCTCGAAGTCTGTAGTAGGGGTAGGGAGCTGGGCCGGTGTCGGACGTCTCGTCGGACCGGGTGAAGCGCAGTTCCAGTGCGGCGTCGCACCGTAGGTGGACACCGTCGGCGATCACCGCTGCGACCCGGCACCGCGGGGCGTACTCGGGTAGCACCAGGCCGACGACATAGGGCTCGGTGTGTCCGGGTATCAGGGACCGCTGCACCCGCGTGAAGCTGAAGAGGGTGGCCGTGGCGCCCACGTGCTCCCAGAGGTAGGTCGCGTGGTGGCACGGTGAGCGATCGGTCAGCGGATACCAGCACCACTGCGCGCATTCGGAACAGCGCGGAAGGCGCAGTTCCCGCTCGGACAGGCCATCCCGATACGGACGAAGCCATTCCACGTCAGGCGGTTGCCACAGCGGTGCGGTCGGCCGGGTGTCGGTCACCATGGTGAGTCGGCGACCCGATTGTGGACCGGTCGGGCCTCGCGCCAGTCGGGTACGCCGAACTCGGGTGTACCGAGCAGGGTTTCGCCGTTGGTGACTTCGGCCCAGTGGGCGTGATTGAGCTGGTGCAGCGAGAAGCACGCCTGCAGCGCGTTGTAGAAGCCCATGTTGTCCACGGACTGGTTGACCGAGTCCTTGATGAGCAGGGCGGCCATCGTCGGGCGCTCGGCGATGCGCCGGGCGAACTCGACCGTCTTGTTCTGCCGTTCCTCCGGAGCGAAGACCTTGGACACCATTCCGATCTCGTAGGCCTCACGCGCGCTGATCGAGTCACCGGTCAGCAGGAGTTCCTTGGCACGGCGGGGGCCGAATTCCCAGGGGTGTCCGAAGTACTCCACACCGCACATGCCGAGGCGTGAGCCGACCACATCGGCGAAGGTGGTCTCCTCGTCGGCCACGATGAGATCGCAGGCCCAGGTCAGCATCAGACCGGCGGCGTACACCGTGCCGTGGACCTCGGCGATGGTGATCTTGCGCAGGTTCCGCCAGCGGCGGGTGTTCTCGAAGAAGAAGTGCCACTCCTGCAGCATCCGGTTCTCCGTACCCAACCGGGTGCCGCCATGGCTGGTCATCGTCGGATGCTGATCGGGACCGGGGGTCCGCTCACGCACGTCGTCGGAAGAGCCGAGATCGTGACCGGAGGTGAACATCGGGCCCGTGCCGCCGAGAATGATCACACGCACCTGGTCGTCGGCTTCGGCCCGTGCCAGTGCGTCGTCCAACTCCACGAGGAGTCCGCGATTCTGCGCATTGCGTGTGCGTGGCCGATCGAGCAAGACGCGGGCGATCACGCCGTCGTCGAGCAGCTCGTAGCTGATGTACTGATAATCCGGCGTTGACATCTAGTCTCCTGTTCTGGCCGGGACGGTGTCCCGGCGTAGCATCTGGGCGGCCCGGTCGAAGAGTCGATCGACGGAGGGCACGGCGCGTTCCCAGGCCTCGTCGATCCGACGGCCGGTCCGGTGCAACATGATGTTGCGTGCCGCTATCGCGCCCATGCGAAAGCCCGCAAAGGCGCGGAAGTAGTCGAGATCCGCGTCGTCCACGTCGATCGTCTCCCGATAACGTGCGACGACCGCGTCGAGATCGACGCCGCCCCGGCGTTCGCTGGGGTCCCAGGAGTGCGGATCGTTCATCATCAGAAACCAGCCCAGATCGGCCAGCACGGGGCCGATCGAGGCGACCTCCCAGTCGATCACCCCCGCGATCACCGGATCGGTCCCGGCATTCGCGAAGAGAATGTTGTTGGTCTGGAAGTCTCCGTGGCAGAGCCCGATGGACGGGGCGGCCGGAACTTCGTCGAGCAGGGCGACGGCGACCTCGCCGCCGCGAGCGCTCCAGTCCTTGTCGCGTCCGGAGTCCAGAACGCGGCGCCAGAAGGCGATCTCGTCGGGCACCGTGGACGGCTGCGCCCAGTCGGCCAGTGACGACGTCCAGTCGACCTGGTGTATCCGTGCGAGCGCGTCGGCGGCGACCTGGTGACAGGCCAGCAGGCTCGCCGAATCCATCGTGGTCACGCGCTCGGAACCCATCTCCAGCGGTGTCCCGGGTAGGCGAGTGACGATGAGGTACGGGACGCCGAAGTGATCGGTGTCCGCGGAGTGGAAGCGGACCCGGGCGCACGGCACTCCCGCGTTCTCGAGAGCGCGGAGCAACGGGACCTGACGGATGACGTCATACGCGCCGGTCAGTCGTACGCCGGAGGGCGGCAACCGGATCACGAGGTCCTCGTCGCCCTCGGGGGTCGACACCACAAACCGGTAGGTGTGCCCGGAGTTGCCGCTGATGTCCACTACATCCTCGATGTGGGCTCGGCCGCCGAAGGTGTCGGCTGCCCACTTCTCGAGGCCTTCGCGGTGTCGTGATGCGGGGCCTGCATCCGCAGTGTCCATCGTGTGGCTCGCAATCGTCGAAGAATGTGACGTGGGGTATACATCCGAGTTATAGTCCTTTTAATCCTATAGAGCAAGACATCGGCCTGAAGGTCGGTATCGCGAGAGAGAGGTGTAGCATGGCGGACGAGCGGCAGTATGCGGGCAAGACCGTGCTGATCACGGGTGGAAGTCGTGGTCTGGGCAAGGAGATGGCGCACGGTTTCGCCGCGCAGGGCGCCCGCGTCGTGGTGGTGAGCCGCAATGAGGATGTGTGTGTCGAAGTGGCCAACGAACTCAGCGATCGCCACGGCGTCGAGGCGCTGGGCATCGGGTGCCACATCGGGCGCTGGGATGCGCTCGATGGACTGGTCGATCAACTCGACGCCCGATCCCTCGGGGTGGACGTCCTGATCAACAATGCGGGGATGTCGCCGCTGTATGACGGTCTGGCCAACGTCTCGGAGGCGCTGTGGGACAAAACCTTTGCGGTCAATCTGCGTGCCCCGTTCCGGCTGAGTGCGCTGCTCGGTGAGCGCATGGTCACCCGCGGTGGGGGCAGTATCGTCAATATCAGCAGCATCGGTTCGATCAGGCCGGGTCCGGAGATGGCGCCCTACGTCGCCGCCAAGGCCGGACTGAACGTCCTCACCGAGGTCTTTGCGCAATCGCTGGGTCCGACGGTGCGGGTGAACACGATCATGGCCGGTGCGTTCCGGACGGATGTGAGCGCGCACTGGGACCCCGCCGAGGTGGACCGGGTGACCGCGCAGACCGCGCTGCAGCGCACCGGGGCGCCATCGGAGATCGTCGGTGCGGCGCTGTTCCTGGCCGGCGAGACTGCTTCGTTCACCTCCGGCGCGATCCTTCGCGTCGACGGAGGGCGTGCCTGATCGACGTGGCACCTGATCAGTGCTGGTCGTGAACGGTACTGGTGACGATCAGCGTCGCGATGCGGCGTCGGGGCAGTTGGCCTGCGAACTGCCCCGAACCGCCTGCCGGAGTGCGAATTCCACAACCGACCGGTGGTAGGGCGCCGCCGCGTGGCTGAGGCTGACATTGTGGCCGGAGCCCGGCTGAATACCCAGTGTCAGCGACTCGGCGTGAGCGAACAACTGTGCCATCGAAGTGAGTTCCGCGTCGTCAAGGTTCCAGACGCGTTCATCCTCGGCCAGCACGATCTGGGTGGGGATCACGATCCGGCGCGCCAGTCTGGGTAGCTCGTCCTCCCACTGCAGTACCGTTGCCCATTCGCCCCGCGGGGTCGATGAGGACACCGCGCGGGCCGTCTCGGCGACATTCGGCGGATACCACCGGTCGCGGCCCCAGAACATCTCACGTGACAGGGGGCTGTCCGATCGGCCGAGCAGGTGATCGCGCATCGCGGCGGCGTAGTGCCATCCGACTCCACCCATGTGTAGGCCGGCTGCGGGCCGAACCCCGGGTGCTGCGGCCATGTACGCCGCGACCTTGGCGCCCGTCGAATGTCCCACGAGTACAACCGGTGTCGACAGTCCACGGGTGTGCATGAAGTCGTCGACGGCCGCCCACATGATGTTCGCCTGCTGTGGTTCGGTCAGGCCTCCGGGAACCTGATGCGCCGATGCCCCGTATCCCGGTCGGTCCACAGCGAGGACCGCGGCCCCGTCGTCGGAGCCGAGGCGAAGCAGCGACCGGACCTCGGTGTCATCGGGTGATTCGGGGGTGTCGAAGTACGAGGCGCGCATACCGCCGCCGTGAAGCGCGACGATCAGCACGCGTGGGTGCGCCGGCATCGAGAGCAGAGCAGACATCTCGATGCCGGCGCCGTCGAGGAGCGCCGGTGACACTGCGCCGGTCATCGGGGGGTCACAGCGGTGCTAAGCAAGTGCGGGGCTCTCGTCGGCCACGAATTTCTGTACCTTTCCGCGGAGGATCTTGCCGTCGGGCGACAGCGGCAACTCGTCGAGCAGTTCCAGACGTTCGGGCAGCTTCTCCTTGGACAGCCCGGTGCCGATGAGGTGCGCGACCATGGTGTCGAAATCGAACTCCCGGCCGGGTTGTACCTCGACGACGGCGCAGGCTCGTTCGCCGTACTTCTCGTCGGGATATCCGACCACGATCACCTTCGCGACGGCGTCGTGCTTGCGGATCAGCTCCTCGACCTCGGCCGGGTCGATGTTGTAGCCGCCCCGGATGATCAGATCCTTCTTTCGCCCGACGATCTGCACGAAACCGTCGTCGGTGATCTTGCCGAGATCGCCGCTGCAGAAGTAGCCGTCGGGTGAGAGCAGACGTTCCATCTCGGCCGGGTCGGCCAGATAACCCTTCAACAGTGACGGACCGCGCATGGCGACCTCCCCGATCTCACCGGGCGGTAGCGGCCGGAGATCGTGGTCGAGGACCACGAGTTCGGAGTCCGGACCGGGGGCGCCGTCCATGACGTCGCGGTCGGCCTCGTCGTGCGAGAGCAGGTTGCTGGAGTGGGCCATGCATTCGGCCATCGCATACATCCGCAGTACCTCCACCCCGAGGTCGTTACGGGCACGCTGGATCAGGTCGGCGCTGATATAGGAGCCGCCGAGGGTGGCCGACCGCATGTGCGTCAACCGGCCATCGACGCCGAGAGCCTCTTCGCGGGCCTCCAGGAGCATGTACAACATCGTGGGCACCATCGTGGTCCACACGCAGCGATGCTTGTCGGCCAGCCGCAGGACGGCGACGGGGTCCCAGTGGCCTGCACGCACGATGGTCAGCCCGCGCGTGAGTCCGAGGTAGGTGAAGAAGGTGAACCCGGGCGCACCGGCACCGGCGCCGGTGACCAGGATCGACTCTCCCGGCTGGGCGTTGCTGAGCGCGCGCATGCGCTCGGCGGCCCAGTCCACGGCCTCCCAGCTGTGCATGACGCCCTTGGGCTGGCCCGTCGACCCGGACGTGACCCCGATGAGGGCCACCTCGGACCGGTCCACGTCGGTGCACGCCACCGGTGCCGATGTGACCGTGTCGTCCTGCGCGGTGATCGAGGCGGTCGATGCAGTGCGGGCGCCGTCGGGCGGACGGATCCCGGCCGGCGGGGCCGCACCGTGGAATGCGAACAGCGAGGCGTGGGAGCGCTGCATGAGGTGATTGATCTCCAACGTCCCCAACCGCTTCGGCACCGGTACCAGGACGAGTCCGAGGTGGGCGGCGGCGACGGCCAGCGCCACGTCGTCGGCGCTGGTGTCGTACTGCGCGATCACCCGGTCGCCGGCCTGCAGGCCCAGGCCGAGCAGCCGATTGATCGCGCCGTTCGCCTTTGCGGCCAGCTCGCCGCGGGTCCAGACGTCGTCGTCGATCACCAGCGCCGGAGCCGCGGCGTCGATGGCCACCTGACGCCGGAACGCTGCGGCGAGATTCGGATCATGGGAGGTCGCGGTCATGGATGGTCCTTTCGGAGGGCGTACGCCAAAGTGGCCACGGATCTGGTTGCAGAGCAGCCGAACTCAGTAGGGGCTGATTCCGCCGTCGACGTTGAGGATGGCGCCGGTGATGCCGGCACCGTTGTCGGAGGCGAGGAGTGCGGCCATCGCACCCACCTCCGAGGCCTGATTGATCCGCCCGGTCATGGTGGCGTCGGCGTAGCGCTGTACGTGCTCGGCGTAGGTGACACCGCGCGCCGCCGCCGCGCGAGCCCCGGCGGTCTTCATCAACTCGGTCTCCACCGGACCGACGCAGATTGCGTTACACGTGATCCCCTCGCCGCCATACTCCTTGGCCACTGCCTTGGTGAAGCCGTTCACGGCATGCTTGGCCATGATGTAGTGCGCAGAGTTGACGATGTTGGCCTGCTTGCCCTGGACCGAGCTGATGTTGATGATCCGTCCGTGGTGCGCGGCCACCATCGTCGGCAGAGCGCGACGCACAGCCCAGAACCCCGAACTGACGTTCCACGTGAACGCCTGCTCCCAGGCCTGGTCGGACAACTCGGCCACCGGCGCGAAACCGCTGGAGCCGCCGGCGTTGTTCACGAGAACATCCAGCCGACCGAAGTCGTCGATCACGGTGTCGATCGCCGATTCCACGGCGTCCTGCGACAGTGCGTCGGCCGAGACGAATCGCACCCGGTCCGCCGGTCCGATCGCCTTCGCCGCGGCATCGCCCTTGGCCACGTCGCGTCCGGTGATCACGACACGGTGTCCGGAGTCCGCCAAGGCCTGGGCGATGCCCCGGCCGATGCCGCCGGAGCCCGCGGTCACCACGGCGACCGGGCTGGTCGGATTGCTGCTCATCTGAATGGTCCTCCCGCACGCGCATGGGCCCGAACCGATGGCCGAATGTTCGCGAGGCCAGGTCGATGTGGTATGGCGCCCATGCAAGATTGCTTGTGACGCAGACTATACATTAATCATCCGACTTTTATCTATATTCGAAGCGGACCGATTCATTTTGGCTGTTGGACCTAGGAGGGCCGGGTCAAAGATCGGATCAATTGCAGGACGACGTCGGTCGGCTGTTGCGGCTCATGTGCAACGCCGCCCCAGGCCGGCCGGCCCATCAGAGAGGTGATCTATGCCGAAAGATCGAACCCACAACTTCGAACCGCTGACACCGCTGAAGTTTCTCCAGCGGTCGGCCACCGTCTTCGGTGACCGTGTTGCCGTCGTCGACGGCAACCGTCGATGGACCTACCGCGAACTCCTGGATCGTTCGGCTCGCCAGGCGGGCCTGCTCCGGTCGGTGGGGGTGGCGCCAGGGGACCGGGTTGCGGTGCTGGCACCGAATACGCACCTCATGGTGGAGGCCCATTTCGGTGTCCCGTTCGCCGGGGCGGTGCTGGTGACCCTCAACACCCGGCTCGACCCCCGCGAGCTCGCCCGGATCCTTGACCACGCCGAATGCTCGGTCCTGTTGTGTGACCCGGATTTCGCCGCCACCGCCGAGCAGGCGTTTGCCTCGACCGACGCCGATATCCAGCTTGTCGTCGCTGATCAGGGGTACGAGGCGCTGCTCGCCCGGTCAGTGCCGTGGATGGAGTTGCCCGACGATGAGGACGCGGTGCTCTCGCTCAACTACACGAGTGGTACCACCGGCGCGCCCAAGGGTGTGATGTATCAGCATCGGGGCGCGTATCTCCAGTCTCTGGCGGTGAACTCGCACTTCGGGATCACTGCGTCGTCGGTGTACCTGTGGACACTGCCGATGTTCCATTGCAACGGGTGGTGTCTGCCGTGGGCGGTCACCGCGGCCGGCGGCACACACATCTGCTTGCCGGCGGTGCGGCCACGTGAGGTGTGGGCGGCGGTCGACGAGTATCGGGTGACCCATTTGTGTGCGGCGCCGACCGTGCTCAGCTCACTGTGCGCGGATCCGGCCGCGCACACCATCGACGATCGCACTCTGTCCGTCGCGGTCGGCGGTGCTCCGCCTGCGCCTGCGTTGATCTCGCGGGCCACCGACCTCGGGATTGCGATCACCCATCTCTATGGACTGACCGAAACGTATGGCCCGCTGGCGATCTGTGACTGGCGACGCGAGTGGGACGAACTGGACCGTGACGAGCAGGCGGTGCTGCGGGCCCGGCAGGGAGTGGGCAATGTGATCGCCGAACAGATCCGCGTCGTGGACGAGTCCGGCGCCGACGTGCCCAGCGACGGCCGCACCGTCGGTGAGGTCGCGGTCCGCGGCAACAATGTGATGCTCGGCTACTACCGCGACGAGGCGGCCACCGCCGAGGCCATCCCAGATGGCTGGTTCCGCACCGGCGATCTCGCCGTGATGCATCCGGACAACTATCTGCAGATCCGCGATCGCGCAAAGGACATCATCATCTCGGGTGGGGAGAACATCTCCTCGGTCGAGGTGGAGTCGGCGCTCGCCGCGCACCCTGACGTTCTCGAGGCCGCGGTCATCGCGCTGCCCCACGACCACTGGGGCGAACGGCCGGTGGCCGTGGTGACACCCGTGGCGGGTGCCACCGTGAATTCCGACGAGATCCGCGCATGGCTGCGAGGCAGCCTGGCCGGGTTCAAGATTCCCGACAGCGTCGTGGCCGTCGACGAACTCCCGAAGACCGCCTCGGGCAAGATCCGCAAGAAGGAGCTGCGCGAGGACTGGGCGAGCCTCGGCGCAGGCTGATCGACGAACGGAACGGGCGCCGCTCCGGGTGGGGGAGGGGAGCGGCGCCCGTGGTTGTGGGGATCGAGGCAGTCGAGCGGATCAGACCCGTTCGGCGACCTTGACGGTGTCGTCGTCGCCACCGATGGCCGGGGCGGCGTCGACGAGGAGCTCCTCACGCGACCGGTCGATCAGGATCATCGACCCGATGAATCCGAGGACGCAGACGGCGATCAGGAAACCGGCCGGCGCGTAGACGTTGTCGGTGCTGGAGTACAGCGCCGTGGCGATCAGCGGTGCCGTTCCACCGACCGCGGCGCTGGCCACGCCGAACCCGATCGAGAAGCCGGCGCCACGGACCCGGGCCGGGAAGATCTCGCTGGTGGTGCACAGGGTCACCGAGACCACGCATCCCAGCAGGAGGCCGAAGACCGCCAATCCGATCACGGCGGCGGCCGGAGACGTCCGGATGAACGCGAACAACGGCAGGGTCATGACGGCCATCGCGATGCTGGCCGAGATCAGGATCGGCTTACGCCCGATGCGGTCGGAGTATGCCGCCAGGAACGGGATCGGGATCAGCGTGCAGGCCGCGCCGACCAGCGTGCCGGTGAGCGCGATGTCGCTGCCGAAGTCCGTCGTCGTGGTGATGTAGGAATTCAGGTAGGTCAGGATCATGTAGAACCCGGCCGAGTGCATCGAGCAGATCAGGATGGTCGTCAGCAGCTCGCGCTTGTAGGCGAAGACCTCGCGGACCGGGGACTTGGAGACCTCGCCCTTGCGCTCCAAGGCCTTGAAGTCGGGAGTGTCCTCCAGCTTCAGCCGGATGTAGAGGCCGATGATGCCGAGCGGACCGGCCACGAGGAAGGGCAGACGCCAGCCCCAGTCGTTCATGGCCTGCTCACCGAGCGTGAGCGCCAGGATCGCCGCCACCGCGGAGCCGAGCATGAAGCCGACCGTGGCCGCGAATGTCACCCACGAGTTGCCGAAGCCACGGTGCCCGGGCTTGGAGTGTTCGAGCATGAACGCCACCGAGCTCCCCGATTCACCGCCGGCCGACAGCCCTTGGAGGCAGCGCAGCGCGACGAGCAGGATCGGTGCGGCGATACCGATGGTGTCGTAGGTCGGGAGCAGGCCGATGGCCGTGGTCGCCACGGACATGATGAGGAGCACCAGCGCCAGCACCTTCAGGCGGCCGATGCGATCGGAAAGCGGACCGAACACCACCGCGCCGAGGGGGCGGAACAGGAACGTGAGCGCGAACGTCGCGAACGTCGCGATCAACTGCATCGACTCGTTCTCGTTCGGGAAGAACTGGTGTCCGATGTAGACGGCCACCAAGGCGTAGGCGGCGAAGTCGAACCACTCGATCACGTGACCGATCACGGTGGCGAGAAAGGTCTTTCGACGGGAGGGGCCGGTGCCTTGTCGGCTCGGCGAGCTGGTTGTCATCATCTGGGACTTTCGGTTCGATGGACGAAACAGTAGCTGTTCGCCAGGAGGTTCGGGGTCGGGGACAGGGATTAGATCAGGGCCTCGCGCGTGGAACTCGCGCGTGCTGCGGGGGTGGGGTCGTCGTCGGCCAGACAACACAGCGTTTTGCCGAAACTGCGTCCGTTGAGGAGGTCGACGAGCGCGTCGGGTGCCGAATAGATTCCGGTGTAGATGGTTTCGTCGAGCGTGAGATCGCCCGCAGCGACGTATTCGCCGAGTTCGGTTCGCATCGCATCGAACCTGTCGGTGAACTCGCCGGAGCGGAAACCGCGTACGGTGAGCGACTTGCTGACGATCTGAAAGAGGTTGGTCGGACCGGGGGACGGGGTGTCCCGGTCGTAGTCGGAGATCGCCCCGCACATGGCCACACGCCCGCCGGGTCGCATCACGTTCAGCGCCGCCTCCAGGTGGTCGCCGCCGACGTTGTCGAAGTAGACATCGATCCCGTCGGGGGCGACTGTTTCGAGGGCGGCGGTGAGGTCATCGGCGTGATAATCGAACGCCGCGTCCAGGTGAAACTCGTCGAGCAGACGAGCGACCTTCGACGGGCTGCCCGCGCTACCGATCACCGTGTACCCGCGCAGACGCGCGAGTCTGGCGGCAATGCTGCCCACCGCGCCGGCCGCGGCCGACACCCAGACGACGTCGCCCTCGCGGAGTCCGGCCACCTCGACCAGACCCGCCCAGGCGGCCATCCCGGTGTTGCCGAGCACGCCGAGATAGTCCTTCGGCCGATGGGTGGAGGTGTCCAGGGAGGTCAGTTGTCCGGCGCCGGCAAGGCCGCCCCCGGCGGCGTCGACGACCGCGTACTCGCGGTACCCCTGGGCGTGCATCACGGTGTCGCCGGGCGCGAAGCCGTCGACGGCGGACTCGACGACCTCGCCGATGCACAGACCGGCCAGGGTGTCGCCCGGATGAAACGACGGAAGGTAGCCACGTGGGCTCTGGGCGCCCAGTCGCATACGCACCGACGGGTCGATCGACAACCAGGTGTTGCGGACGAGTACCTGTCCGGTTCGCACCGGGGGAACCGTCGCCGTGACCACGGCGAAGTCGCCGGGCCGGACCCGTCCCAGGGGGCGGGATGCGAGCGTGACGTCGCGGCTGATCACGAGTGGACCACCGTAGGTGTAGCGGTGAAGATGGAATGTCGCGCCACCGTCAGTCTCCGATCTCTACTCGATGTGGATCACAGCA
The DNA here is from genome assembly GCF_036350515.1 of Gordonia prachuapensis. Lineage (NCBI taxonomy): Bacteria > Bacillati > Actinomycetota > Actinomycetes > Mycobacteriales > Gordoniaceae > Gordonia > Gordonia prachuapensis. The sequence goes on from NZ_JAZDUE010000011.1 coordinate 125,147, forward strand.
CCTCGTTCGAGTGGTGCTCCTCACAAGCTAAACATCCGAGTTTTAGTTGGTCAACCGGATAGTGCACTTCAGTGGCAGTTTATTTTCGTCACCGGGGCAAAGCGCGGAAAAACTCCGTGTACGGTTCGGGCCGTGTACCAGCTCGATTGGTCAGAGAGAAACGCCGGATGAACAGCACGATGCTGGCCGTTCAACTGGTCGAATGGCGATCGGGGCCACAGTTGCGTGAGGTCCCTGTGCCGACCCCCTCCGGTGCGGAGGTCTTGGTGGCCGTGGAAGCGGCCGGACTCTGCCACACCGACATCAGGACGGTGGAGTCCGGGTCCGAACTGTTCGGTTACGAGCTTCCGATGACGCTGGGCCACGAGGTGTGCGGGACGGTCGTGCAGACCGCGCGGGCGGCCGACGCTCAGTGGCTGGGCCGCCGGGTCGTGGTGCACGGGATCTGGGGATGTGGAGAATGCCGGAACTGCGTGCGCGGTCGGGAGAACTACTGTCTGCGGCTGGGACGCGATTCCTCGGGCCGTCATCTGCCGATCGGCGGCGGTCTCGGCCACGACGGCGGACTCGCCCAGGCGATGGTCGTCCCGTCGGTGCGGCACCTCGTCCCCGCCGGTGATTTGACACCCGCCCAGAGCGCGCCAATGGCCGATGCGGGGCTGACCGCCTATCACGCCATCAACGAATGCTCCGATCTGATCGATCCGTCGACGGTCGCCGCGGTCATCGGCGTCGGAGGGCTAGGGCACCTCGCAGTGCAGATCCTGCGGGACCTGGGCGCGGGGACGGTGGTCGCCGTCGACAACCGCGACCAGGCCGTGGCGCTCGCCCGCGAGGTGGGGGCACATCGAGCGGGGCGGACGCTGCCCGAGGCACTCGGTCCGGCTGCCGACGCCGATCTGATCTTCGACTTCGTGGGATCGACGGAGACCATGACCCAGGCTCGATCAATGCTCGCTCCGGGCGGTCGGCTCTCGGTGGTCGGTGGGGCCGGTGGACGGCTCGAGGTCGGCAAATCTCCCGCCGTGGCTCCCGGCTGGTCGGTGTCGGCCCCCTTCTGGGGGTCGGTCGACGAGCTGAGCTCGGTCGTGGCGATCGGGGCCCGCGGTGGAATCCGCTCGGAGGTTACCTGTTACGGCCTCGACCGGGCCATCGAGGCGTTCGATCAATTGCGGGCCGGCGAGGTCACCGGTCGGGTGGTCCTGCTACCGCCCGCATTGTCCTATGCCACCGGCTGAGACCGGTGCGAGTCGGTGGCTCCCGGGGGCGACGACCAGGCGTCAGTACACGTCCCGCACGTACCGCTTGTCTGCCGCAAGAGCTTTCACATAGGACTCCGCGCCGGCGGGGGAGCGGCGACCGTGGTGCGCGACGATCTCCTTGAGCACGGCATCGACGTCCTTCGCCATCCGGGCGGCGTCGCCGCACACGTAGACGTGTGCGCCTTCGTGCAACCAGTGATACAACTCCTCGCCGTGTTCCCGCATCCGGTCCTGGACGTAGATCTTGCGATCCTGGTCCCGGGAGAAGGCGACGTCGAGACGGGTGAGCAGTCCGTCCGACAGCATCGTCGTCAATTCGTCGCGGTAGTAGAAGTCGGTTGCCGAGTACTGTTCCCCGAAGAACAGCCAGTTCTTTCCCTCATGCCCCAACGCTTCTCGCTCCCGCAGGAAGCCGCGGAAGGGCGCGACCCCGGTGCCCGGACCGATCATGATCATCGGCGTGTCCGGGTCGGCCGGCGGACGGAAATGGGTCGTCGACGTCACGAACACCCCGATGTCCTGCGACTCGCAGTGGTCGGCGAGGAACGTCGAGCACACGCCTTTTCGGGGCGTGCCGTGGACGTTGTACCGAACCGCGGACACCGTCAGCTCCACCTCGTCCGGGCTGTGCAGGGGACTCGACGAGATCGAATACGACCGCGGCTGCAGCGGTTTCAGTACCGAGACCCATTCCTCGGGATGCGCCTTGACCGGGTACTCGGTGAGTACGTCCACCGATTGGCGGCCCCACGTCCAGGAGTCGAGTTCCTGTTTGTTGCCTGCGGCAGCGAGTGAATGGAGGTCGGCCGACCCGTTGCGTTCGGCGACGAACCGGATGAGATCTGGTGTGATCCTCGCGAACTCCAGGCGTTCGCGTAGTGCCCGGCGTAGTGGCATGTCGTCACCGCCGGGGGCGGTCACGACCTCGCCGCCGTCCAGTCCGGTCACATCGAGCCACTCGTCGATGAGGTTGGTGTTGTTGAGGGGCCACACCCCGAGGGCGTCACCCGCCTTGTAGCTGAGAGCGTCGCCAGGAAGGTGAAAGCCGAAGTTGCGCACATCCTTCTGCGACCCGTCGGCATTGAGCTTCACGTTGCGCGACAGCTTGGTGACGAACGGTCGTTTCTTCGAGAACGACGGCGCGGAGCGCACCGACGGTTGTGCAGACGAATCTGCTGGCTCGCTCACGACGACGACCCGGTCGTCGGGCGATGTCGAGTCGTCGTCTTCGGTGCCGATGACGCTGTTCACCCGATCCAGCCACAGCCCGGCCGGCTCCTCGTAGTCCGGTTCGCAATCGACGCGATCCAGCAATCGCTGCGCGCCGAGCTCGCCGAGACGCTCATCGAGGTTGCGGCCGTGTCCGCAGAAGTTGTCGTAGCTCGAGTCGCCGAATGCGAGCACGGCGAAACGCAATCCGGAGAGATCGGGGGCGGAGTCGCCGCTGATCGCATCCCAGAAGGCCGATCCGTTGTCCGGCGGTTCGCCGTCGCCGGTGGTGGAGCTGACGAACAACGTCGTCCCGGCGAGGGCGCTGATGTCGGTGGCATCCATCTCGGTGACGGTGACGTCGAATCCCTTGGTGCGCAGCTGGTCGGCGGTCTCGGTGGCGAACTCCTCGGCGTTGCCCATCTGGGACGCCCAGAGCACGGTGATCGACTCCTTGGCGGTCCCTGCCGGCGTTGCGCCGGTGCCGTCGCCGTAGCCGCCGACGGGTGCTGCGGTGGTGGGATGCGGTGTCCGCGCGAAGATCCCGTCGAGGAGTCCGGTCGCCCAGAAGCGCACCTCTTCGCGCAGCGGCGCGCCCGCCGGAATGTACGGCCGGGTGTCGACCGGTGGCTGCGCCCGCAGACCCGCGACGATCCCGGCCAGATAGGTGCGCTCGGACGGAGACGGCGCCACGTCGGCCACCGCATCGACGCCGAGGGCCGACGCAACAGCGTCGACCGGGTCGACAGCGGACCGCGTTGCTGTCTCCGGGTCCTGACCACCGATCGACGGGGTCTCGGCAGGCTGTGGTGCCGCGACCTTGGTGAGCGTGACGGCGCACACCTTGAACTCGGGCTGCTGCGAGATCGGGTCGATGGCGTCGGAGGTCACCGCGTTGATCGTCAGGTGCTCGCCGAAGACGTCATTCCAGTGGAACGGTACGAAGCAGTTGCCGGGCCGCACGCGGTCGGAGATCGACGCGGGCAACACGGCTCGGCCACGACGCGATGCCACCTCGACCCGGTCGTCGGATCCGATACCGAAACGCTCTGCGTCGTCGGGGTGGATCTCCACGAACGGACCGGGATTGAGTTTGTTCAGCTTCGCGACTCGGCCCGTCTTGGTCATCGTGTGCCACTGGTGTGGAAGGCGGCCGGTGTTCAACAGGATCGGATAGTCGTCATCCGGCATCTCGGCGGGATCGACATGCGGCCGGGCGAAGAACTGGGCCCGCCGGTTCGGGGTGGCGAAGGCGAGTTCGGGTGTCGAGCCGTCGTCGGCGGTGTGCAGGGTCTGGCTGACACCGTCATTGAGATAGCGGATCGGATTTCGCCCGGTCTCGTCAGGGGTGTCGCCGCGTGCGGTCTGATCGTCCGAGGGCGGACACGGCCACTGCATCGGAGTCTGACGCAATGCGTCGTAGGTGATGCCGCGCAGGTCGTATCCGGTGTTCGGGTTCGCGAACCGCCGTATCTCGTCGAAGATCTGTTCGGCGGAGGTATAGGAGAACGCCTCCGCATAGCCCATCTCGCAGGCGATACGCGCGATGATCTCCCAGTCGGGCATCGCCTGCCCAGGCGCATCGAGTGCCGGTTCGAACAGGGTGACGTTGCGTTCGGAATTGACCATGGTGCCGGTGGATTCGGTCCACAAGGCGGCCGGTAGCGCCACGTCGGCGTACGCGTTGGTCTCGGTGTCGGCGAAGGCATCCTGGGTGATGACCATCTCCGCCCGCTCGAGTCCCGAGATCACCGTCGACCGGTTGGCCACCGACGCAACGGGATTGGTGCAGATGACCCAGCACGCCTTGATCTCCCCGTCGGCCATCCGGCTGAACATGTCGATGGTGCCGCCGCCGACCTCACTCCGGATCGTCCCGGGTTCGAGTCCCCAGACGTCCTCGACGAACGTGCGATCGGCCTCCGACAACACCGCCCGCTGACCAGGTAGACCGGGGCCCATGTAGCCCATCTCGCGGCCGCCCATCGCATTGGGCTGGCCGGTCAGGGAGAACGGGCCACTGCCGACACGACAGATCGCCCCGGTCGCCAGATGCAGATTGACCAGCGCGTTGGTGTTCCAGGTGCCGTGCGTGGACTGGTTGAGCCCCATCGTCCAGCAACTCATCCAGTTCTGGGCGGTACCGATCATCTCGGCGGCCGCGCGGATGTCGTCGGCGGGGATGCCGGTGATCTCGCTGACGACCTCCGGCGTGTACTGCGCGGCGAACTCGGGGATCTGTTCGAAGCCGTCGGTGAACGATGCGATGAAGTCGTCGTCGGTGTGGCCGCCGGTGATGAGCAGATGCATCAACCCGTTCATCAGCGCCAGGTCGGTACCGGGCTTGATCTGCAGGAACAGGTCGGCCTTGTCCGCGCTGGCGGTGCGTCGCGGATCCACGACGATGAGCTTGGCGCCCGCCTTGATCCGATCCATCATCCGCAGGTGCAGGATCGGGTGACAGTCGGCGATGTTCGACCCGATCACGAAGAAGACGTCGGCGTTGTCGAAGTCTTGGTACGAGCCGGGCGGTCCGTCGGCGCCCAGCGACGACTTGTAGCCGGTGCCCGCACTGGCCATGCACAACCGGGAGTTCGACTCGATCTGGGTGGTGCGGATGTAACCCTTCGCCAGCTTTGTCGCCAGGTATTGGGCCTCCATCGACATCTGGCCGGAGACGTAGAGGGCGACGGCATCGGGTCCGTGCTCATCGATGATGGATCGCAGGCGCCGCGCGGTGTCGGAGATCGTCTGATCCATGTCGGCCTGTTGCGGCGGCGCGCCACGTTCGGTCCGGACCAGCGGGGCGGTGAGGCGACCACCCGCCACCAGCATGTCGGCGGTGGTCGAGCCCTTGGTGCAGAGACGGCCGAAATTGGTGGGGTGATCTTTGCGGCCGACGGTCTTCGCGACCTGGCCGTCCGCGCCGATCGCGAGGTCCATGCCACAGCCCACCCCGCAATAGGCGCACAGCGAATGCACGATGTCGACGGACTTCACACTCACCAGCGTCGGCGGGGTGTGTTTCTGGTTGCGAAGCGACCGGTTACACGCCTATCAACTTGACCTCACAGCGCCGTTTCGCGGCTGTGCGCAGCGCTGCGGCCCGGCTTCGAGGACTCCGTCGGCCCCGCGGCTGCGGTCGATACGGCGCAGACCAGCGCGAACGGTCACCACGCCGTACTGTTCATCCTCAGACACATCTCAGCAGTTCGCGATAAGACTGTAGGTATGCGCATCCTTGTGGTCGACGACGATCGGGCGGTACGTGAGTCGCTGCGCCGGTCGCTGTCCTTCAACGGCTACACCGTCGACATCGCCGCCGACGGACTCGAGGCCTTGGAGAAGATCGTCGCCGAACGTCCGGACGTGGCAATCCTCGACGTGATGATGCCGCGGCTCGACGGTCTGGAGGTGTGCCGGCGACTGCGGTCGGCCGGCGACGACCTGCCCATCCTCGTCCTCACCGCTCGCGACACCGTCTCCGAGCGCGTTTCCGGCCTCGACGCAGGCGCCGACGACTACCTGCCGAAACCGTTCGCCCTCGAAGAGCTGCTGGCGCGTCTGCGCGCCCTCTTGCGTCGCGCGACCCCCGACGACGCGGCCGAATCCGAGGCGCTCACGTTCGCCGATCTGACCTTGGACCCGGTGACCCGCGACGTCGCCCGCGGCGAGCGGAGCATCAGCCTGACCCGTACCGAGTTCGCTCTTCTCGAGATGCTGATGGCCAATCCACGGCGTGTGCTGTCACGCAGTCGGATCCTCGAGGAGGTCTGGGGCTATGACTTCCCGACGTCGGGCAACGCCCTGGAGGTCTACGTCGGATACCTCCGTCGCAAGACCGAGGCCGAAGGGGAGTCTCGGCTCATCCACACCGTGCGTGGCGTCGGTTACGTCCTGCGGGAGACCCCGCCCTAGTGGCCGCCGACATGTCCGGTCCGACGACCTCGCCCGGGACTCCCGCCGTGCCGCCCCCGGCCCGAGTGGATTCCCGAACCGACCCCAAGGAGATGCGCGCGCCGATGCCGCTGACCCGAGCGGTGTCGCTGACGACCCGGGTCACGTTGCTGTCGGCGACGGTGGTCCTGGTGTCGGTGAGCCTGATGGCCGCCGCGGCGTACTTCGTCGTCTACCGCGCCATGTACAACGAGGTGGATGCGCAACTCGAGAGTCGCGCCGACGGGATGACCGCGATGGCCAAGACCGGGTTGTTGAACGAACGTCCCGATTCTCTTGTCGCCGGAACGGTGTTCTCCACCAACATCTCTCTCGCGCTCGTGCGTCCCGACGGCAGCACCTACCTCATTGGAGACGTGCCGTTCGAGGACGTCGAACGGCAGATCGCACGTTCGGCACCGCGGCCGGTCAACAACATGCAGAGCCTGCGGACCGTCAACAACCAGCGCGTCCTCACCCGCAAACTCGCCGACGGGAACACCCTGGTGATGGCGCAGAGCCTGGTGCACACCGACCGCGTGCTCAAGCGACTGGCCTGGGTGCTGCTGGTGGTCGGCGGTGGAGGTGTCGCGCTGGCTGCGCTCGCCGGAACCACGGTGGCGCGTGCGGGCCTGCGGCCCGTCGCACGACTCACGCGGGCTGCCGAGCGGGTCGCGCGCACCCAGGACCTCACACCGATCCCGGTGTCCGGAAACGACGAGTTGGCGCGTCTGACAGACAGTTTCAATACGATGCTGCGCGCGCTGGCCGATTCGCGTGATCGGCAGGCGCGGCTCGTCGCGGACGCCGGACACGAATTGCGTACCCCGCTCACCTCGTTGCGGACCAACCTCGAACTGCTCATCGCCGCAAGCGAACCCGGTGCTCCGGCGATGCCGCCCCAGGACATGGTGGAGCTGCGGTCCGACGTGATGGCGCAGATCGAGGAATTGTCCACGCTGGTGGGTGATCTCGTCGATCTCGCGCGTGAGGACGCACCGGCGGTGGTGCACGAGGAGGTGGACCTCATCGAGGTGATCACCCGGTCGCTCGATCGTGTCCGCCGCCGCCGCGCCGACGTCGACTTCCACACCTCGCTGACTCCATGGTTCGTCTTCGGCGAGGAACACGGACTCAACCGTGCCGTGCTCAATGTGCTCGACAACGCGGCGAAGTGGAGTCCGCGCGGCCGCCCGGTCCGCGTGGTGTTGAGCCAGATCGATCTGAACACCGCCGAACTCACCGTCGCCGACGCGGGGCCCGGTATCCCCGAGGAGGACCGCGATCTGGTGTTCGAGCGGTTCTTCCGATCGACCCAGTCCCGATCGATGCCCGGTTCCGGCCTGGGGTTGGCGATCGTGCGGCAAGTGGTCGGGCGGCACGGCGGCACCGTGCGCGCCGAGCAGTCCGACCTCGGTGGCGCACTCATCCGAATGACATTGCCCGGGGCTCCGACGCCTCAGGAACCTTCACCTCAGGTCGTTCGTCAATAGGGTGACAGACCTCGACTCAGGTCTCGCCGCGGTGATCGTTGCTTTGGTCATCGCCGCGCAGACCCGATCACCTAGGGTTGGCTCAGGGTCGTCGGCTACCGACGGCTGTGCCTGGTCGGGACCCCTCGCCGGAGCGGCGGGGTGTGGGAGAGCTAAAGGATGACGACATGACGAGTGGCGGTTCGCACGGCGATCCGTACGGCACCGGGGGCGGCCCGGGCCAGAGTCCCTACGGCGCGCCGGGCGGGTACAACGCGCCCGGCTACGGGGCCGACCCGCAGCCGTCGCCCTACGGCCAGAACGCCCAGGACGCCGGCACGTACGGCCATCACGCCGCCGCCACCGCCCCGCACGCCAATCCCTACGGCCAGTCGCCCTACGCGCCATCCGCGTACGGCCCAGCCGGCACCGGCCAGATGCCGGCGCAGCAACCGTTCGGTGCGCCCGGTTACGGCGGTCCGGTCGGTCCGCCGCCCGGCGGGCCCGAACCCCGCAAGAAGTCCGGTGGCGGCAAGGCGATGCTGGCGATCGGCGCCGTCCTGCTGGCACTCGTCGCCGGCGGGATCGGTGGCGTGGTCGGTGCGAACGTCCTCGACGACGACTCGTCGTCGGCGACCAGCGGCCCGCTCGGCGGAGACCCGAACAGCGGCGACCAGGGAGCCGTCCCCGCCCCGGCCGGTTCGGTGCAGGAGGTCGCCGCGAATGTGCTGCCGTCGGTGGTGTCGATCATCGTGCGGTCGGGCAACGCCGAGGGTGGGGGCTCGGGCGTGATCCTGTCGGAGGACGGCGCGATCATGACCAACAACCACGTGGTGTCCGAGGCCGGTGCGGCCACGGCAAGCCAGGTGTTGGTGATCTTCTCCGACGGCAGTCGCGCCCCGGCACGCGTGCTCGGTGCCGATCCGATCTCCGACATCGCGGTCATCAAGGTCGAGAAGAGCGGCCTGAAACCGATCACCGTGGGCACCTCGGACAATCTCGCGGTGGGCCAGGACGTGATCGCCGTCGGCGCCCCACTCGGGCTCGAGGGCACGGTCACCACCGGCATCATCAGTGCGCTCAACCGACCCGTCTCGACGTCGCGCGAGTCCGGGACGACATCGGTCATCGACGCCATCCAGACCGACGCGGCCATCAACCCGGGCAACTCCGGCGGCGCACTGGTCAACGCGAAGGGTGCGCTGATCGGGATCAACACGGCCATCGCCACCGTCGGCGCGGGGGCCGATCAACAGGGTGGCAGCATCGGTCTCGGGTTCGCGATCCCCATCGACCAGGCCAAACGGGTCGCCGACGAACTGCAGGAGACCGGACGGGCCACGCAGGCCGGTCTCGGTGTCTCGGTGCGGGCCAACACCGAGGTCGATCAGCCGGGCGCCTATATCTCCGACGTGACCGCCGGTGGACCCGCGGACAAGGCGGGCATCCCGCAGGGCGCCGTGGTGACCAAGGTCGACGACCGCACCATCGCCAGCGGTGACGCACTGGTCGCGGCGATCCGCTCCCACGCGCCCGGCGACACGGTCACGATCACCTACGTGATCAACGGTCAGGAGAAGACGACCCAGGTCACCCTCGAGACCTTGCAGGTCGGTTGACGCGCCACGCACCATCTTCACCAGAGCCATCTCGTACGGCCGCCGCCCGAGGCGGAGCAGAAAGGCAGACATGAACGACACCGGTTCCACCGCCATCGACCCCGACGACGTGGTGGCCGCCGACGCGGCGGCCCGTGAGTTCGTCGCCCGACACCGCGACGACGACGTGCGAGCCACGCAGACCGGCGACGAGATCGGCCGGGCGCTGGTCGTGGTGATCGACGATCGGGCCGCACACGGTGAGGATCAGAGCTTCCTCGGACCGCTCGTCGGTGAGCTGCTCGCCGAGGCAGGATTTCATGTCGATGCGACCGTCGCGGTGTCCGGGGACGAGGTCGAGATCCGCAACGCCCTGAACACCGCGGTGATCGGCGGTGTGGATCTGGTTGTGTCGGTCGGCGGTGTCGGGGTCGGGGCGCGCGACGTCGCGCCGGAGGCCACCGAACCGCTGCTGGATCGACGCCTGCGGGGAATCGAAGAGGCCGTCCGCAGTTCGGGTCTGGCCGCCGGTGCCACCGACGGCGGACTGTCGCGGGGGCTCGCCGGAATCTCGGGTCAGACCCTCGTGGTGAACCTGGCCAACTCGCGGGCCGCCGTGCGCGACGGGATGGCAACGGTGGCTCCCCTCGCACAGCATGTGATCGAAGCCATCAGCGAGTTCTGAGCCGTCGCGAGCGTCTGTCCCGGCCTCTCATGAGCAGTGAGTCCGATCACTCCCCGGAAACGCCTCCAGCCGACGTTTCCGGAGGTGAGGCGGCCCGTGGTGAGGGCTGGCGAGCCCGTCGCAAGCTCGATGACGTGTTCGGTACGGACCTCCCGGACACGACGTCCGACGAGCGTGATGAAGGTCACAAGGGGCTGACTCGCGAGTGGTACGAGGCCAACCGGCCGCCCCATCACGAGTAGGTGCGCGTCCTCCTGACATGTCTGACGCAGCGTGTTTTCCCTCCGTTAACATTCGCTCTTCTAGTGATGGCGAATGTGAAGTTCACTATCATGAGCCCCGAGGCTGAGACACGGCTGATTGCATCTGTTGCTCGCCTCGATATCGCTCCGATAACGTTCGCTGCGACGAAGCTCGGTACTCCGCGAGTACCGACGGGGAGTCCTGCGATCTGTCGCGAGTGACAACGCAGCAGTGACCAGGGGTATGCGGAAGGCGACTTCCAGCAAACCGGAGCCGATTGGGTTCGGTTGCGGGGCGGGGGTCCGCAGCCCATAAGGGTCGACACGCGTGCACACAGGTGTGTCACGCGGGGAAACAACCGAATCCTGTGAGAGGGAACGAATGAGCAAGTTCAGCAAGCTCGGGCTGCGTCGCACGGCGGCTGCGTGCGCCGCCGCGGCAGTTGCCACGGTGGGCCTGGCGAGCATGGGGGCGGGAAATGCTGCGGCAGCTCCGCTGGCCAACGGCAGCAAGGTGATCACCGGTATCGACGGTGAGCGTGTCTTCACCGAGCGGACCGGCGAGTCGCAGTACTCGGTTGCGCGCGTCGCATACAACGGAGGAATCGGCCGCACGGCACTGCTGTCCGGCACCTACAAGTCCACGGCCAGCGAAGGCGTGGGCGGCAATCTGAAGGTCCAGATCCTGGCCGGCTGCCAGCTCGATGTTGGTTCGCTCGGCGGCTCGCTTGGAGGTGGCATCTCGGTTCTGCCGTCAGTGGGCCTGGACCTCAGCGGTGGCGTAAGCCTTCCGCTGGCGCCGGGTGAAGCGGCCATCGTTGATGTCACCGACAAGGACTTCGACAGTGGATCGGCGACCATCCAGCTGCAGGACTTCGAGATCGAGTTCCCCAACTGCGGTGGTTACGCGTCGGCACGCACCCTCACCAAGGTGATCGCGTCGCAGGGCTATGAAATCGGTGACGACAGCTCCTCCGTCGCCGGTGAGGGCACCCTCCTGCAGTCCACCCTGTACGGCCAGCCGTTCTTCGTCAGCTGACCGGTAGCAGATACCAACCGAATCTTTCGAGTCTTATCTGCTCCGAGCAGATCGATCTTCCACAAAGGGGAATCATGAAGAACATCGTCACGCGTCGCGCAGCCGCGGCTGTCGGTGCCGCCGGCGTCGCGGTGATGGGCGTGGGAAGCCTCGGGACCGGTGCCGCAGCCGCCGCTCCGGTGCCCAACTCGAGCATCACCAAGACCCTGGTTGACGGCACCTCGGTCAACATCCAGCTGTTCGACCAGAACGCCAATATCCAGCGGCCGCTCATCGCCTTCCCGATGAACCGTGAGGTGTGGGTTTCGGGCAAGGTCCGGGTCACCCTCGGCGGCGAGGCCGAAGAGGCCGAGATCTCTGCCGGCTACATCGTTGGTTGCCAGGTCAACATCGATATCGGTGGTGGCGCGGGAACCGACGACTATCCGCTGGGCATCGGGTCGAACACCACACCTGATGGCAATGGGGGTGCTTCGACCACTGTGACTCCGAACGCGGGTGCAGGTGGGTCGATCTCGCTCGGCCCCGGCGGTGCGGGCTACGTGCCGATCATCCAGGAGACGAACGACGACGATGACGCCGTCGAGTCGTACACCTTCTCCGGCACCGGCGGCGGCGTCGCCTACAGCCAGGAGCGCTTCTGGGTCAACGACTGCGCCGGTTACGCCGAGGCCAAGGCCAAGGTGACCGTCACCGTCGAGACCGACGCCGTCAAGGGCGTTGTCACGCTGTACGGCCAGCCGTTCAGCCTGGGCTGATAGTCGCGGAGTCCGCGAGCGGACGCCAGAACACACCGCACAGGGCGGGATCGGAACTTCCGATCCCGCCCTGTCGGCGTCTGTGCTCCATCTGAGGCCCGCGCGTGGGGTCGCCGCTCGGGGTCTCGGCGCGGGCCCGTCATCCGCGCAGCCTCCCACCATCCGCGCGGTTTGCAACCCGCGCGGATGGTTGCGACCTGCGCGAGTTGCATGGAACCACCGTGCGGGCACATGTTGGTCGTCAGAAATCCGTCCCCACAACGACATCGGGCCGCACCCACGAGGGTGCGGCCCGATGTCGTTGGCAGTCAGCGGGAATGGCGTCCCGGTGCGTCCGGTGGCGGGTACTCACCCGGGAACTGGCCCGGAGGGGGGTAACCACCCGGGGGTGGGTAGTTGCCGGGAGGATAGGCGCCCGGCGGGGGATACGCGCCCGGCGCGGGCTGGGGCGTGGGGTACGGCGGGTTGCCCGTAGGGCGCGGCGGTTGTGCCGGGGCCTGCGGCTCTGCGGCCGGCGGAGGGGTGGTGAGGCGTTGCGTCGCACCGGCTTCCATGCGTCCGCCCGGTGGTGTAGACCCGGGATCCTGCAGGTGATCGGGGAGTTCGCTCTCCGCTTCCTCCTTGGCCTTCGACGTTCCCTCCGGATCGAGGAGGTCTCGGATCTCGGTGAGCAGCGAGACCTCGCTCACCTCCGCCTTTTTGCCGTACCCACCCAGTTCGGCGAGTTTGTTGTACGGCACGATGATCAGGAAATAGACGACCGCGGCGATGATCAGGAAGTTGATGACCGCGGTGATGATCGCACCGATGTTGACGAAAGTCGATGGATTGTCGGTGATCTGGAAGCCGAGTCCTTCGGCGGCGTCGGTTCCGATCGGGATCGCGTTGATGAGTGGTTGGACGATCCCGTCGGTGAAGGCCGTGACGATCGCGGTGAAAGCCGCGCCGATGATGACCGCGGTGGCCAACTCGACGACATTGCCCTTGAGTATGAAATCCTTGAATCCCTTGAGCACGGTGTGCGGTCCTCTCGTTCGGCTTCCCGCTCTTGTTCAGGTATTCGCTCGGGATGCGGGTCAACGCCCATGAGTCCGGAGATGTCCACCGCCCTCGGCAACCCTATCCAGGATCGTAAACGACCATTGCAGTGTTTTGCTGAAAGCGCGCTGTTCCCGAAGGGGGGTCACCGTTCAGTGAACGACCACGGTGAGGGGACCATCCAGGCCGACCGCGGCGACATCATGCGCCTCGTCCTCCGACATCGCGAGCAGGATCGGCCGGGCGCCGCTTCGTCCGGAGGCCAGCCCGCCCGCCTCCTCGGTGTGCGAGGTCAGTGCGACGATCGCGCCCGTGGCCAACACCGCCTGCCGGGAGGCGGGGGCGTCCGGTGCGGTCAACACGTCAACCACGTCTCCCTCCCGCAGCACCGACGCCACGGTTTCGTCGGCCAGTCGAACCGGGACGAGCCTCGCATCGGCTCGGCCGGTCAACTGGGCGGGCAGGGCAGGCGAGAGCAACCGGACGTCGGTGAGGATCTCGCCGGCCCGGATGCGGCCCACGAGCGTTCGTCCCAGCGCATCTGCGGTCAGCCGGACCGCGCCGGTCGGGATCATCTCGCCGGGCGCGTCGGTCACCGCCAGGTCGTCGGCGCTGATCGCGTGGCCCGGGGTCAGGTCCCTCGCGGCGACCACGACCGCTCGGGACTGTTCACTGCGATGGCCGACGACGGTCGCACCCACCGCGCACAGGACGAGCACGATGGCGGCGGCCCGCCTGATGACGACCGACCGTGCCCAGCCGGGCCGCAGAGTGTGGCGGACGCGGTCGACGACGCGGGGCGACAGTTCGTTGCGTAGGAAGCCTCGCATGAGGTGACCGTAACCATCCGTGCCGCACCTGCTGCCGGGTCCGCGATGATCTTGGGACAACCCGCCCGGTCGTCAGTGGCTGTGGAGAACGACCTCTCCCGGGCGGGCCGATTGGACCCCGCACGAGGGTTCGGGGAGAATGACCCAACGGTGTGCCGGGAAGTCTGGTCGGCCCCTGCCCGACGCGGGCAGGGACGCAATGTGCGTGTGTCCGGCCCTGCGCGACCGATGACCAGGAGAGTTGATGTCAACAGCTGGTACCGAAAATCCATCCTTCGTTGACCGGTTCCGGCGGTGGATATCCCTCGACACCCCCAGCGGGGTGATCTTGCTCGTCGCCGCGGTTCTCGCGGTGGTCTGGGCGAACTCACCGTGGCGGGAGGCCTATCACACGCTGGCCGAGTTCGAGTTCGGGCCGGAGGCCCTCCACCTGCACTTGTCGCTCGAGGAATGGGCGGCAGACGGGCTGCTGGCGATCTTCTTCTTCGTCGTCGGTGTCGAGCTCAAGCAGGAGTTCGTCATGGGAAGCCTGCGGCAGCCGAAACAGGCGGGCGTGCCGATCGCCGCGGCCCTCGGCGGCATGATCGTGCCGGCGCTGTTCTATGTCGTGGTGGTGGGCGTCGGCGATCCCGATGCATTGAACGGTTGGGCGATCCCGACGGCCACCGACATCGCCTTCGCGTTGGCCGTCCTCGCCATCTTCGGCCGTGGGTTGCCGCTCGCGCTCCGGACGTTCCTGCTGACGCTGGCCGTCGTCGACGACCTCCTCGGCATCACGATCATCGCGACCTTCTACACGGAGAACATCGACTTCCTGATGCTGGCGATCGCGTTGGCGTTCATCGTCGTCTTCGCGTTCCTGGTCCGGATGCGGCACACGCACTGGTGGATGCTGATCCCGGTCGCCGTCGCCGCCTGGGGGTTCATGCACGCCTCTGGAGTCCACTCCACGGTGGCCGGCGTCCTTCTCGGTTTCGTGGTGCCCGCCAAGCTGATCCACGGCGAGACGGAGTCGCGAACCCACAGGTTCGACGACGACGTGCGGCCGATCTCCTCGGCCGTCGCGCTGCCGATCTTCGCGTTCCTCGCTGCCGGCGTCACCGTGGTGGGTACCGACGCCGAGCTGATCCAACCGGTGTCGATCGGCATCTTCCTCGGACTCGTCGTCGGCAAGCTGGTCGGTGCGATGGGCGTGACGGCCTTGATGACGAAGTTCACGCCGCTGCGCCTCCCCGATTCGATCGGGGTCCGGGATCTGCTGCCGGTCGGCTTCTTGACCGGCATCGGTTTCACGGTGGCGTTGCTGATCGACGAGTTGTCGTTCGTCGACACCGATCCGCATGCCGAGGCTTCCAAGACCGCTATTCTCGTCGGCTCGTTGGTGGCCGCGATCCTCGCTGCCATCTGGTTGCGATGGGACGCCCGACAGGCCCGCGCCGCGGACATGAACCGCGACGACATCCCGGACAAGGACATCGACGTCATCGGCGGTTAGGCCGCCGACAGAACCCGGAATCGTACCGACGGAACCTTTCGCTCGTGTCGACCCATCGGACAAGAAGAGGTCCCGCCCTCCGACGTGAAGGGCGGGACCTCTGATCTCTGACCTCGTCGTCGCCCTGACGTCGGGCCACGAGGTTGGGTCGCGCTCGGGGATCAGGGGGCGTCGGCCGCCTCCTTGGTCTTACCGGTCGTGGGATCGTAGGTCTCCCAGAACGTCGCACCGATGATGCCGAGCCCCTTCGGGTCGAACGTCGGGTCGATGCCCTGTTTCTGCTGCCGCTCGTAATCCCGCAAGGCCTTGAACGCCGGCTGCTGCAGGATGATGATGCCGACGATGTTGAGCCACGCCATCAGACCGACGCCGATGTCGCCGAGCGTCCAGGCCTCCGACGCCGTGGACACGCAGCCGATCGTCACCGACACCAGGATGAGCGCTTGCAGCAGCAGGGTGAGGTTCGCGCCCAGGGTGCTACGCAGCGGCTTGATCTCGATGGTCGCGGCCTTGCCCATCAGGAATCGCAGGTTGGTCTCCGCCATGTAGTAGTAGGCGATGATCGTCGTGAGGCAGAAGAACAGCAGGGAGATGGCCACGAACGACGACCCTGCGCCGCTCCAGAAGGAGTCGAAACCGGTCTGGACGAAGGTCGGGCCGACGGCCACGTCGGCAGGTAGTAGTCCGCCGTCGCCTATCACCGCACCGGTCTCGGACTCGTCCTCGAAGACGCGGTAAGCCCCTGTGGAGAGGATCAGGAATCCGGTGGCGGTGCACACGAACAGGGTGTCGATGTAGACCGCGAACGACTGGACCAGTCCTTGCTTGGCGGGGTGGGACACCTCGGCCGCCGCCGCGGCGTGCGGTCCGGTGCCCTGTCCTGCTTCGTTCGAGTAGATACCGCGCTTGACACCCCACAGGATGGCGAACCAGAGGATGGCGCCGAACGCTGCGTCCACACCGAAGGCGCTGGCGAAGATCGTGCTGATGACACCCGGGACCTCCGAGGCGTTGAGCGCCACGATGATGACCGCGAAGAAGATGTAGAGAACCGCCATGAACGGCACGACGATCGACGCAAACGCGGCGATTCGCTTGACGCCGCCGATGATCACGAAGGCCAGCACGATGACGGTTGCGATCGCGACCACCCAGGTCGAGAGCCCCCAGGCCTCGTTCATCGCCAGCGCCATCGAGTTGGACTGGACACTGGGCAGCAGCAGACCGCACGCGAGGACGGTGACGGCGGCGAAGATCAGGCCGTAGACCTTGAACGCGCCACTCGCCTTGGTGTGCGCCATCGCGCGACTGAAGTAGTAGGCGGGCCCGCCGCGGTACTCGCCGGTCAGTTGGTCTCGGGTCTTGTAGATCTGGCCGAGGGTGCACTCGACGAACGACGTCGACGCACCGAGGAAGGCCACCACCCACATCCAGAACAGCGCCCCCGGACCGCCGAACGCGATCGCGGTGGCGACGCCGGCGATGTTGCCGGTGCCGACGCGGCCGGCCAGGGAGATGGTCAGCGCCTGGAACGACGAGACGCCGGAGGGCGATTTCTCACCCCGGAACATCAGCCGGATCATCTCCGGGATCTGACGAACCTGGACGAGTCGGGTGCGGATCGAGAAGAACACGCCCGCACCTAGGCACAGCCATACGAGTGCATCGCTCCAGATGTACCCGTTAATATCGCTCAGAAAGTCACTCATCGGCGCCAGTCGCCCTTCTCGAAGTCGTGGCCAGAACGGCCAGAGTGAACCCAGGATTGTGTGCGTAACACAATCGCATGTCACCCGGGAGTCCGCACGGCGAACGACGATCGTTGGCACTCGGAATGTCGGAGTGCCAAAATCGGTTACACTTTGCAGCGATAACTAATCTCTCGGAGGTAATCGGTGCCCACCTACTCGTATGCGTGCACGGAGTGCGACAACAAGTTCGACATCGTGCAGTCCTTCTCCGACGATTCGCTGTCCGAGTGCCCGGAGTGCACGGGCCGGCTCCGCAAGCTCTTCAACTCGGTCGGCATCGTCTTCAAGGGCAGTGGCTTCTACCGCACGGACTCCCGGTCGTCCTCGTCGTCGAGCGAGTCCTCGTCGAGCAACTCATCGGAGTCGTCGTCGAGCGGTTCGTCCGAGTCGTCGTCGAAGACCGACACCAAGAAGACCGAGAGCAAGCCGGCGGCCGCGGCGCCTGCCGCATCCTGATCTGGTATCTCGCGCGTTCAGCCGATCCGGCGGAAGCCGCTGTCGGGCGTCAGTGCCCAGCCGACCCGGACATCGTGCGGGTCCGTCGGCAGCGATTCCACGATCTCGTCGTCGTACACCACCGCGATGACCTCTGCAGACACGGCGGCGAGAGTGCGGTCGTAGTAGCCGGCACCACGGCCGAGCCGGTTGCCGATCTTGTCCACGGCATACGCCGGGACGAACACCACTGCGGCGGCCTCGATCGCGCGGGCACCCAGTCGGTCACCCGTCGGTTCCAGGAGGCCCCACCGGCCGCGTGTCAATGAGGCAGCGCCGTCGTAGCGCACCCAGTCGAGCGCCGCGGGCTCGCCGGGCGGCACCACCGGCACGATGACCGTCACACCGCGGTCGATCAGCGCGTCGAGCAGTGCGGGTGATCCGGGTTCGGTCCCGATGGGAACGTAGGCGGCGACCGTCACGTCGTACTCGAGGCGAAACGGTGCCGACGCCACCCAGTCGGCGAGGTTGTCCGCCGCGCGCTTTCGGGTCGCGAACGACTTCGCTCCCCGACGCTCTTCGAACTCGACCCGCAGCCTCCGCTTCGTTGACCGCACCCCACCGCCTCATCGTCGTTCCGTCAGGTCAGGGCCCGTTCACCGCCACGGATTCGCGCCCCCACGACAGGATCTTCGCAGCAATCGGCCTCGATGTCCTCCGACCGGATGCCGACAGGAAACTTCGCACGCGCAACACTAGGGTGTTCTCATGAGCACCAGTGACGTGAGCCAGACTACCGAGGCGTTCACCGAGTACGAGAATGTGCCGAACACGCCGCCGATCCCGCGGACCGCGGTTGTCCCGGCCGCCGGCCTCGGCACGCGTTTCCTGCCGGCCACCAAGACCGTCCCCAAAGAGTTGTTGCCCGTGGTCGACACCCCCGGGATCGAACTCGTCGCCGAGGAAGCGAAATCGGCCGGTGCCGAACGACTCCTGATCGTCACCTCCCCGGGCAAGGACGGCGTCGTCGCGCACTTCGTCGAGGACCTGGTGCTGGAGAACACCCTCGCCACCCGCGGCAAGGAGGCGATGCTCGCCAAGGTGCGCAAGGCTCCGTCGCTGCTCGAGGTGGCTTCGGTGGTCCAGGAGAAGCCGCTCGGCCTCGGACATGCCGTCGGATGTGTCGAGCAGTACCTCGATGACGACGAGGACGCCGTCGCGGTGCTGCTGCCCGACGACCTGGTCCTCCCCGGCGGAGTTCTGGAGGTGATGTCGCGGACGCGACAGCGGCGGGGTGGGTCGGTGCTCTGCGCGATCGAGGTGCCCGAGGACCGCATCAGTGCCTACGGCGTCTTCGAGGTCGAAGAACTCCCGGACGCCAACAACCCGAACGTCAAGCGACTCCGCGGCATGGTGGAGAAGCCGGCACCGAAGGACGCGCCGTCCAATCTGGCCGCCGCGGGACGATATATCCTGGACCGCAAGATTTTTGACGCGCTCCGACGGATCAAGCCCGGCGCCGGTGGCGAACTGCAGCTCACCGACGCCATCGCCTTGCTGATCGAGGAGGGGGAGCCGGTGCATGTGGTGGTCCATCACGGCACCCGGCACGACCTCGGCAACCCCGGCGGATATCTCAAGGCCGCGGTCGACTTCGCGCTCGATCGCGACGACTACGGCCCCGACCTGCGGGAGTGGCTCGGCAAACGCCTCGCCGACGGCTGACCCACTGATTCGACAGCGCGCCGCCACCACCCGACGCCCGGCTCCGGCTACTGTCTGCTCAAGTCTGTCAGCCGAGATGGGGCAAGAGGTGAGATGCGTTCGGTCGAAGATCATCTGACCCGGGTGACCGCCGCCGCGGTGGCGCCGCGGCCGGTTCGCGTCGCGATCTCCGAGGCGCAGGGCTTGATGTGCGCAGAAGAAGTCGTCACCGAACGACCCATGCCCGGGTTCGATCAGGCAGCCATCGACGGCTATGCGGTGCGCGCGGTCGACGTCGATCTCGCCGGCACCATCGCTCCCGATGACCTGGAGGAGTTCGACGCCGGCGGAGCGGAACTCGTGGACCTCACGCCGGGGGCGGAGATGATCGTGTCGCTGCCCGTCGTCGGTGGGGTGGAACCCGGTGCGCGCACACCGACGCGACTGCAGCCGCGGCAGGCGGTCCGGGTGGAGACCGGTGCACCCATGCCCACCCTGGCCGACGCCGTGGTCCCGCTGCGCTGGACCGACGGCGGTGAGCAGAAGGTCAAGGTCGGCCACGCCGTCGACAGCGGCGACTACGTTCGACGCGTCGGCGACGACGTGCAGCCCGGCGACGTCGCGGTCCGGGCCGGATCGATCATCGGGCCCGCGCAGGTCGGGCTGCTCGCCGCGGTCGGACAGCCCCGCGTGATGGTGCATCCCCGGCCGCGGTTGTCGGTGATCTCCATCGGCAGCGAGCTCGTCGACATCGACCGTTCCCCCGGACCCGGGCAGATCTTCGACGTGAACAGCTACGCACTGGCCGCGGCCGCACGAGACGCCGGCGCCGACGTCAATCGGGTCGGCATCGCCGAGCGCGAGACGTCTCGAATGCGGGAAGTGGTTGAGGCGCAACTCATCCGATCGGAGATCGTGGTGATCTGCGGGGCGGTCGGTGGCAGTGCGTCGCGTGCGGTCGCCGAAGCGTTGAGCGACCTCGGTGAGCTCGAGATCGTGCGGGTGGCGATGCATCCGGGGTCGGTCCAGGGATTCGGACGACTCGGCCGCGACGAGGTGCCGACCTTCCTGCTGCCGTCCAATCCGGTCAGTGCGTTGGTCACCTTCGAGGTGATGGTGCGCCCGCTGATCCGCATCGCACTCGGCAAGCGCCAGCCGATGCGGCGGGTGATCACCGCCCGGACGATCGGGCCGATCGCGTCGGTGCAGGGTCGCAAGGGGTATCTGCGCGGGCAGCTGATGCGCGACGAGCGATCAGGTGACTACCTGGTTCAGGTCATCGGGGCGTCGCCGACCGGTAGCTCACACCTGCTCGCCGAGTTGGCCGAGGCGAACTGCCTGATCATCGTCGAGCCCGATGTGGCGGAGTTGGCCACGGGCGACGAGGTCGAGGTGGCGTTCCTGGCGCAGCGTGGATGACCCGGACATACACTCACTGTCGTGTTGAGGTGGTTGTCGGGGGCGCAGATCAACCCAGGCTGGCCGGCGACTCTCGGGCCGTTGCACACCCAGGCGGGTGCCGTCTCGCTGCGTCCGGTCAAGATGCGCGACGCCAAGGCGTGGAGCGCACTGCGCATCCGCAACCAGAACACTCTCCTTCCGTGGGAACCCACCGGGATCGGATCGTGGTCCGAACGCCACCAACCGAGCGCGTGGCCACCGCTCTTCTCGATCCTGCGGTCGGAGGCCAAGCGCGGCACGGTCTTGCCCTTCGTCATCGAACTCGACGGTGACTACATAGGTCAGCTCACCGTCGGCAACATCCAGCGAGGTGCCGTCCGCAGCGCCTGGATCGGCTACTGGGTCGACTCCTCACATGTCGGCCAGGGGATCGCCACCGCAGCAGTGGCTCTCGGCGTCGACCACTGCTTCGGCCCCGTCGGCCTGCACCGGCTCGACGCCACGGTGCAGCCCGCCAACGTCGCCTCGCAAGCCGTGCTCACCAAGATCGGCTTCCGCCGCGAAGGCCTGCTCGAGCGGTACATGGATGTCAATCGCAGCTGGCGGGACCACATCCTGTTCGCCCTGACCGCCGAAGAGATCAGTGACGGCGCGGCCGCGACCCTGGTGCGATCCGGGCGCGCGTCGTTTCACTGACGCGGCATCGGATCGAACAGGCCGCGACGTATCCTCGCGACATGCCGCAGTTGGAGATCGTCGTGCGTGGGGTGGCGCGCCGCAAGTTCCCGCCCGAGTTCGCGGTCCTCGACCTCGCCGTCAACCGGAACGGACCGTCCCGCGACGCTGTCTATCAGTCGGCCATCGAGGTCCACGCGGCGTTGGTGGCAGCCCTCGACGAACTCGTCGAGAGTGGTGCGATCGGGGAGTGGACGAGCGACACGGTCCGGGTGTTCGGTCGCCGTCCCTACGACGGGGAGGGGCGCCGCCTCGACGTCGAGTACGCCACGCAGATCGGTCTGCGTGCACGTTTCGGTGACTTCGAGGCCCTGTCGCGGTTCGTCGACCGGTGGTCGACTGTCGAGGGCGTGCGGATCGGGGGCGTGAGGTGGATCTTGTCGGAGGGCAGTCGCCGGGATCGTGAGCACGAACTCCGTCGGGAGGCGGTCGACGACGCGGTGTTCAAGGCGCAGGCCTATGCCGACGCCGTCGGTCGCGGCGCAGTGACGCCGATCCGGCTGGCCGATCCCGACATGCGCACGGACGCACGGCCGGCCATGCTACGGGCTGCGCCTCCCGGCGGCCCCGACTCCGCGCCGTCACTCGAGCTGCGGCCCGCCGACATCGAGATCGCGGTCGAGGTCGACGCGCTGTTCGTCGCCGACCAGTGACCCGAGGCGCGATCTGAGAGCGCCCTGTGAATCCCGGAATGTCGTCGGGACTCGGCGCGTCTGCGCTGGCTCGGCCATGTCCGCACCTAGATTGTGAGGTGGCGTCGTGTAACCAGAGTGAAAGAAGGGAGAGTCGCATGCCGAACTCAGTCTTGTGGGTCTGCCTTGTGGCCGTATGGCTTTTCGTGCTGGTTCCGATGGTCATCAAGGGGCGTCCGCAGATGCGTAAGTCCACTGCGGCGGCCAAGGAGACCCGCCTGCTGCACCGCGGCGGCAACCGCACCCGAACCACCAAGCGGCGTTCCGCCGGAGCTCATCCGCATGACCCGTCCTGGAAGTCCGAACGCAAGCGACCCGACCGGACCGGCACCGCAGTCCTCGACGACGATGAGACCGATGCGGACGGCGATGTCGAGAACAGCACGGACACAGAGGATTCGGCACCGGACGCGACGGTGCGACGCGCGACGGGGGCTGCGGTCTCTGCGCCGGTCGCCGACGAGGACGAGACCTTCGATGATCTGGATGCGACTGACGCCGACGCTGACAGCGTCGATGATCTCGAAGCCGACAGCTCTGAGGGCGACGACACCGAAAGCGCCGACTCTGAAGCCGACTACGCGGACGACGAGGAGATCACGCTCGACGGTGAGTTCGTCGACGCCGAGCGTGACGACATCGACGACGACCTCGAGGATGTCGAGGACGCCGAGATCGTCGCGGCCGAGGAGATGGCCGACGAAGACGATGCCGTCGATGACCTGACCGACTCCGACGCCGACGATTCCGAGTACGACAGCACAGATTTCGAGGACGCAGAGTACGAGGATGCCGAATACGACGATGCCGACGAGTACGACGAGTACGACGAGCATGCCGAGTACGAGGAAGACGACTTCGTCGAGGACGAGTACGACGACGAGGTCGACGGGTACGAGGCGACGGGCGATGCCGACCTGACCGATGCCGACCTGACCGACGATGCAGACGCCGAGGCGGCGAATGCGCGGCCGCGGCGGCGTGAGGATCGCAGATCGAGCCGAACCGAACGGCGTCGCAGCGTCTATTCTCCGGACGCGCGCCAATCCGAACTGCGTTACCGCGAGCGGCAGCGTGTACTCATCGGCCTACTGGCGCTCCTCGTGATCGCGGGCGCCTCAGGCTTCTTCCTCGGGCTGCCGGGATGGATCGCCACCGGTGTGGTCGGCCTGATGCTGGTGGCCTATCTGGCCTACCTTCGCCGCACCGTCGCCACCGAGCAGAGAATCCGCGCTCAGCGTGCCGCGCGCGCCCGACGCTCCGAACGTGAACAGGCAGATCGCCGCCGACGTGCCGATGCCGCAGCGGAATTCGCGGCGTCGCCACCTCCGCCACGCCTGCGGCGTCCGGGCGGGGCGGTCGTTCTCGAGATCGACGACGAGGACCCCGTGTTCGAGCATCTGCCGCCGTTCCAGCGCCGTCGCATGATGCGTGAAGACGACGGGCTCAGGCGCGTCGCGGGCTGACCGCGTCGGGGTGCTCGGCGATCCACTGCCGACCGTGCCGCGCCGCCTGGGACAACGCCAGCCGTTCGCCGACATAGGTGACCGGCGCCCCGACCACCGGGATGTAGGCGAGCATCCGTAGCGGGAGGATCGGCTGCGGGCGTCGTTCGAACTCGTTCGTGAGGCCGCGCAGGATCTTCGCGACGTCCCAGATCGCCCCGATCAACGTCTTGCCGTCGCCGTCGGTCGGCAGCGGGCCGGACTCGGCAGGGTCTGAATCATCGGTGATGGTCGAGCGGTCGATGTCCCGGCCACACAGCACCGACGCGAGCAACCGCACCTGAGCGGATCGGTCGGTGACCCCGTACTCCCGGGCGATCGCGACCAGCACGATCGCCTGGTTCGCGAAGCCGAGCACCGACGCGAGCGGCAGCCGACGGGTCCAACCGCCGAACACTCCCGGATAGGCGACTGCGACGGTGTTGACCGTGCCGATGCGGCTGATCCACCAGTCGGCCCTACTGTTCATCGACCGCTTCGTCCATCCCTGCGTGCCGGGCCAGTCGGTGGCGTCGACACCCTGCGCGAGCACGTGCAGGGCTTGCTGCACCTTCGAATCCGGGTGTGGGTCGTCGTGGAAGGTGTGCTTCTTCAGGCCGAGCGGGTCACGCTCGGCGAGAGCATCGAGAACCGGGTTGATCCCCGCCACCGCGCGTTCGAGAACGGCTGCGACGTGGGAGTCCGACACGTCCGCCATAACGGCGAGATTAGCCGACGCGACGCAGACCAAACCGGCACCGATCCTGGGTTTGGGATAACCCCGCTCCCGGCTGCTAGAGTGGCCAACGGCCGGTCACACGTCGACCGCCCGGGGCTATGGCGCAGTTGGTAGCGCGACTCGTTCGCATCGAGTAGGTCAGGGGTTCGATTCCCCTTAGCTCCACCAGTTCCACCTCTGCGCGCGGCCGATTGCGCCAAGCGCGCACCACTTCCGACAACGCACGTGTCGCGACGTGCGCGGATTCATGACGAGTGCGCGGCTGCCGGCCGTTCGGCGGTGCACTGGTCCGATTCACGCCACGCCGCACGCTCTCAGACCCGCCGCGGTACCGGCGGCGAGCAGGACCACCACGATGATCGGCGCGCGACACAACGCCGCGATGACCCCGACGGCCACGCCTGCCGGTCGTGCCCATCCGACGAGGTCCTGGCCGACGAACAGCGCACCGGTGATCGCGACACCGACGAGCAGCACGATGGCTCCGCGATCCATCACGGCCGCGGCACGCGGGCTGACCTCGAACCGGTTGCGGAGGGCCGGACCGGCCAACCGGATCAAGTAGGTTCCGACGGCGAGCACAGCGACGCCGACGGCGAGTTCGGTGGCGCTCATCGCGCATGCTCCAGTCGGCAGGTGTCGTCGTCGGAGTTCGCAGGTCGCAGCTGCGGCCGAGCGCGGCGTCGCATCAGCTCGACGACGGCCAGTCCGGACAGCGCGAGGAGGATCGGCAGACCGGCCGGCAGGAACGGCGTGGCCGCCACCGCCACCACGGCGCCGATCGCGGCTGCACACAGCGTGCCTCGGTCACGCAGCGCGGGCACGGCGAGTGCCGCGAGAAGGGCCGGGAACGCGGCGTCGAGGCCCAACGCCTCGGGGTCGGCGACGAGTTCGCCGATCGCCGCGCCGATCGCGGATCCGAGCGGCCAGCTGATCAGAATCCCGGCGCCACAGAGAAAGAAGGCGATCCGGGCCCGACGTGACTCGGGTTCGCCGGCCACGATCACGGCCGTCTCGTCGTTGATCAGGTGGGCACCGAGGGCCATGGGGAGCCCGCGCGGCAGGTGGCGTCCGACGGACAGGCCGTAGCCGAAGTTGCGGGTGTTGACCAGTAGCCCGGCGAGTGCCGCCAGTAGGGGAGCACCGCCACCCGCGAGGATGCCGACGAACACGAACTCCGACGAACCGGCCAGCACGACGGTCGCGATGATGACGATCTGCCACCAGGTCAGTCCTGCGGCGTGTGCCGTGACGCCGTACGAAGCGCCGATGACCAGCACGGATGCGCTCATGACCAGGACGACACGGACGGTTGCCGTGTCGAGTGTTCTCCAGAAGGAACGCATGTCCACTATGATGAACACTATGGCAGGTGTTCGTCAATATGCACGATCGTCCGATGAAGCGAACGGTGCGCCGGGTGGGGTGTCCGCGCCCGACCCCGGGCAGCCCAATCCCAAGCGCATGGTCGCCGCCGCCTTGAAGCGGGAACGGACGCGTGCCGGCCTCTCGATCGGCGAACTCGCGCGGCGGGCGGGTATCGGGAAGTCGACGCTGTCGCAGTTGGAGTCGGGTGACGGTAATCCCAGCGTCGAGACGTTGTGGGCGCTGTCCACCGCGCTCGGCCTGCAGTTCTCGGCCCTGCTGGACTCGCCGACGCCCACGGTCGAGGTGATCCGTCTCGGCGCTGGACCGGTCATCCCGGCGGCGGATGCCGACTACACCGCCACCCTGCTCTCCACCGCGTCGCCGGGTTCGCGCCGCGACATGTACCTCGTCCGAGCGGAGCCGGGCAAGCCGCGGATCTCGGCACCGCACGCCCGCGGGATCATCGAACACGTGGTGATCAGTGCAGGGCGAGCGCGACTAGGACCCACCGACGCGACGGAAGTGCTCGAGGTGGGTGACTACATCTCCTACCCGGGTGACGTCGAGCACGTCTTCGATGCGCTGGAACCCGGCACCATCGCGGTGATGTTGAGTGAAGCGTTCTGAGCATCGCGCGACGGGGTTCGTATCAATGCACGACCACCGTCCCTCGCGCGGGTAGGTGTGGACGGTCGGTGGTCACCACGAGTTCGACGCGGCCGGAACCGGTGGTCACCATGCGGGTGAGGCTGAGCAGTGGCGCCACCGGAATCAGTAGGCCCGCGACGGTGCCCGATACCCTGCCGGTCCGCCCCGAGCCGAGGTTGCGCCACTCGATCGTGACCGTGACATCGCATGGCGCACCGAGGTTTTCGGAAATGCCGGCGAACCCGCCGGCGGCCGACACGTAGAGGCGGCCACGATTGTCGATCGGCGGCCCCGATCGCTGCTGCAGGGCGGCGATCGATGTCGCGTCGCCGACGACCTGACCGACACACGCCGGTCCGTGGGCGACCGTGGGCACGTGGAGCGTCGGAAGCCGAAGGGCAGGCGCCGCGGCGGCTTCGGGAGTGCCGACCAGAGCGATCGCAAGCGCGAGTGGCCCGACGAGGTGGATGGCCCCGGAGAGGTGGATAGCGTGGCGCGGTCGCATCTGTACCTCCGCGATGGGTTCGTCGGTGGTATCGCGCGACGGCCGCCGGATGTTACTCAGATCACAATGACACGGCGACAATTGCGTGCTGAGTCACAACGATTGGCCCATCGCATGTCGCACCGCGTACGCTGAAGATCAGTGATGCGCCCACGGGCGTCGTCAACGCGTCGTAGAACGCTTCTCGTGCAGGCAGGCCCGCTTGAATCGGCCGCCTTCTCACAGACTTCGTACGGCGAACGGACCCGCACACCGCGTGTTCGCCACCCGGCACACCAGTAGAACCGGCACGAACGATCGTGTCGACGTGTGCCTGCGCAGAAAGCAACAGATGACCACATTCGAATCCCTCGGCGTGCCCACAGAACTCGTCAAAGTTCTTGCGGCCGAAGGAAAGACCGAAGCATTCCCGATTCAGGAAGACACCCTCGGTGACACCCTGGGCGGCCGGGATGTCCTGGGCCGCGGCAAGACAGGTTCGGGCAAGACCCTCGCATTCGCCATCCCCATGGTCGCGGGCCTGGCCGAGATGGAGGTGCCCCATATGGTCGGCGCACCGACCGGCCTCGTTCTCGCGCCCACCCGCGAGCTCGCCACTCAGATCGCCGCGGTGATCGAACCGCTGGCCGAGGCCGTGGGCCTCACCGTGACCACCGTCTTCGGCGGCGTGAAGCAAACCCGCCAGGAACAGGCCTTCCGCCGTGGCGTCGACATCGTCGTCGCCTGCCCGGGCCGGCTCGAAGACCTCATGCGGCAGGGCATCGTGAAGCTCGACGAGGTCGAGATCACGGTGATCGACGAGGCCGATCACATGGCGGACCTCGGCTTCCTGCCCGTCGTCACCCGGCTGCTCGCAGCGACCCCGGCCGACGGACAGCGGCTGCTGTTCTCGGCCACCCTCGACAACGGCGTCGACAAACTGGCCAAGCGGTTCCTCGACAAGCCCACCCTGCACTCGGTGGACGAGGCCAACTCGCCGGTCGCTGCGATGACCCACCATGTCTTCGAGGTGTCGCCCGGCGAGAAGAACGCACTCGTCAACGAACTCGCGTCCGGTTCCGGCCGCCGCATCCTGTTCACCCGTACCAAGCATCAGGCGCGCAAGCTGGCGCGCAAACTCACCGCCGATGGCATCCCGGCGGTCGACTTGCACGGCAATCTCAGTCAGGCGCAACGTGATCGGAACCTGGGTGCATTCGGCAACGGAGACGTGCGGGTGCTCGTCGCGACCGACGTCGCAGCCCGCGGCGTGCATGTCGACGACATCGAGTTGGTCGTGCACGTCGACCCACCGGCTGAGCACAAGGCCTATCTGCACCGTTCGGGCCGCACCGCCCGCGCCGGGAGCGCCGGCGACGTCGTCACCGTGTGTCTGCCCGACCAACGGCGCGATGTCGCGCAGTTGCTGCGCAAGGCGAAGATCACCGTGAAACCGGTCGGTGTCGGACCCAGCTCGGACGAAGTCGACGCGCTCGTCGGTGAGCGAGCCGAACATGTCGCCCCGGCACCGGAGCCGAAGCCGTCCCAGGACCGCACCGCCGGCCGCGGCAGGCGTCCCGGCGGAGGTCAGGGACGCGGTGGCCAGGGACGTGGTGGTCAGGGACGCGGGGGATCGCGCGGTGCATCCGGCCGCGGTCGCTCGGACCGCGGCGGTGCTCGTGGTTCCGGTCGCTCCGATCATGGCGGGGCGCGAGGCTCCGGTCGCAGTGGTGGAGGCTCGGCCGGCCACGGCTCGCGGTCGCGCCGCCGCCCGGCGCGCGCCGAGTGACCTTTTGGCTCACCCGCCCAACTGCTGAAAACGCCTGATCACGCCGGTGCGAACCGCCCGTACAGTCCGGCGGCCAGCCACGGCCGGGCGCCCCAGGCAAAGGCGCGCCCGGTCAGCGCAGCCCAGGTGGGTGACACCCGACCGTAGGCGGCGAGCATCGCGACGACCGGGTCCAGGCTCATGTGCACATCCGGTTGTCTGGGATTCGCCGGATCGATTTCCAGGCGACCGTCGGTGAACTCGTAGACGAAATGCTCCGAGCAGCCACGAAGGCGGATGTCGTAGGTGGCGGAGTGTCCGCAACAGGTGGACTCGCGTAGCCACTGCGGCAGCACCTGATGCCGGCCGCGGGCCACGAGTGGTGCCATCGTCGGATCGATGGGCCATGGCGTACCCACGGCATCGGCGACGTCATGGCCGTGGACGACGAATTCGCCTATCAAGATGCCGAGGGCGGAGTCGGCACGCACACGTGCACCCCCGTCGAAGTCCATCACCGGGACTCGGGCACCGAAATGGCAGACGGCATCGAGCAGACGATCCAGGTCGTCGAGCAGTTGGTCGGTGAGCGACCAGACGTCGCGGGTGGTCATGTTGGCGATCTGCTTCGCATTGAAGTCGGGCATGTCGCCGGGTCGCTGAGGGTAGGAGCCCTCGCCGCGGGCCAATTCCAGATACCTCGCCGGGGCCGCGGCGACGTGGCCGAGACAGTCGACGACGCTCCACCCGGGCGTACCGGTGAGCCGGGCCTCCGGGTCGGTGACGGTCCGAACCAGGTCGACGAAGCGCGTGCCCGTCTCACGTGCGGCGTCGATGTAATCGAAGCGCGAGAACGTGGTCCTCACCCGTGGCCACCCCCCTGAACAAAGGAGACCCCAGGATACCCCCGATCGTGGTGGCCGAAGGGGCGATCGTGACCCAACCGTGCCCAGGTGTGCCGTGGTGAATTCGATTGCGGCCAGTGATGATTGCCGGTCGGATGGTTCAAGCGTCCGGGACGGATGCCCCAGAAGGAGAGACGGTCAACCCAGCCGACTCAGGACCCGGCGGCGTGCTGGGCGGGCAGCCGGCAATCGGCCGGCCTCGTAGTCGGCGAGCAACGATCCGACGGTCTCGGCGGAGTCCGTCTTGTTGGTGCCGATGAATCCCGACGGACCACGCTTGATCCAGCCGGTGACGTAGACCCCCGGCACCGGCGTGTCGTGATCGACGACCCGGCCGGCGTCATGCGGGATGACCCCGCGCGTGTCGTCGAACGGCAGGCCCGGCACCGCGACGCCGCGATAGCCGATCGAGGTCAGCACCAGCGACGTCTCGATGGTCTCGGAGATGCCCGTCGATTCCAGGGTTCCCGACGCTCCGACGCGGGTGTGGTCGACGGTCAGTCCGGTGGCGCGTCCGTCGTCGTCGACCCGGATTGCTGCGGGTGCGCGATGGAACGCCGGGCGGATACGCGGGCCGTCGGCGGGTGGTCGACCGGCCACCTCGGCCAGCAGGTCCAGCTTCGTCCGGGTCGTCACGTCATCGATGACCAGTTCGGCCGCCGAGGCGAGATCTGCGGGGTCGACGACCAGGTTCACCCCCGTGTCGACGAGGCCGACCAGTTCGGGCACGGTGAACGCCGCGTGCGCGGGACCGCGGCGACCCAGCACGACCACCTCCTCGATTGCCGAGGAACGGAGCGCGGTGAGCGCCTGTGGCGCGAGTGTGGTGTCGGCGAGCGAATCGGGGTCTGCGGTCAGAATGCGTGCCACGTCGAGGGCGACGTTCCCGTTGCCGATCACCACGGCCCGAGATGACGAGAGGTCGACGTCGAGGTCAGTGTGGTCTGGGTGGCCGTTGTACCACCCCACCAGCGCGGTGGCGCTGAGAACTCCAGGCGCCGTGGCATTCTCGAGGTCGAGTCGACGGTCGGTCGGCGCGCCGCCGGCCCAGATGACCGCCTGGTGTCGATTCCGCACTTCGTCGAGTGTGACGTCGGTGCCGACCGCGACGCCGAGCCGGATGTCGCAGCGCGGGTGACCGGCGATGTCGTCGAACAGGCGCATCACCGTACGGGTGGCGAGATGGTCGGGTGCGACACCGAACCGGGCCAGACCGAATGGACGGTCGAGGCGTTCGTAGACGGTGACCGAGACCTGCGGGTGCCGCAGCAGTTCGTCGGCGGCGTACATCGCCGACGGTCCGGACCCGACGATGCCGACCGACAACGGGGAGTCGGCGGCCAGCCGGCGCGGGTGGTCGATCGGCGCCAGTGGCAACCGCCGGGACGGGTCGACCGGGAATCGGGCCGCGTCTGCGCCTGCGGGTTCGAAGTGTGCGGCGTTGATGTCGGCGAACCGCGCCTGCTCATCGGGGAGTCGATGGCCGGGGACGATGGCACCCACCGGGCAGGCACTCACGCACGCGCCGCAGTCGACACACGTCGCCGGATCGATGTAGAGCATCTCCGAGGTCCCGAAACCGGGGTCCTCGGGTGTGGGATGAATGCAGTTGACCGGGCAGGCGTAGACGCAGGATGCGTCACCGCAGCAGGCCTGCGTGACCACGTGGGGCATCGTCGAGATCCCTTGCAGAGAGCCGCAGCTCAGGCCGCGGTGTAGGTGGGCTCACTGCGGAACCGGGACGGACGGCCGTCGATGCCGAGCACCTTCCACAGCAGTCGCGACACCGGATTCATCAGCCCGCACTGCTCGCCGAGCATCCGGACGTCGCCGAACACATTGCGCAGGAACTTCTTCGACTCTGCCGAGCGCCAGAAGATGTCGCGCATCACCTCATCGGGGACGTCGAAACGCTTCTGAAAGCTCTTGGGCGGCACGACGATCGCGCCGCAGAGGATGCGCATGGTGAGCGGCAACATGAGGGAGAGCAGGAATCGCTGGATACGCCCCTTGCGTGGGATGGTGTCGCGCAGGAGGTGATGCGCGAAGGAGATGTGCCGGGCTTCCTCGGCCACATGCAATTGCATCACCGCCGCCATGGTCGGGTGCAGCGTCGACCTGGTACGCAGGAAGTCCTTCTGGATGTGGTCGATCGGCTCCTCACCGCCGAGGACACCGAAGAAGAAGAGCGTCGGGAACATCGTCGACGCCAGCGGCACGAGCGGCGAGATCAGGCGATATCCGATCTTGGCTCCCGGAACGTCCATGCCCGTGCGGTTCACGAACTCCTGGAACATCAGTGTGTGGTTGCACTCCTCTTTCGATTCGTGCGTGGTGTAGCGGAACTCCTTGGCGCCGTTGGGGAGCTTGAAGCTGTACTGCATGAGTCCGCGGATCAGTATCGACTCGAACTGCAGGCCGACCTTGGCGACGTTGGCCTGACGCCACATGCCGATCTCGATCTGCTTGTCGACGGGTAGTTGCTGATACCAGGGGTGCCGGCCGACGGGGTCGACGTCCTTGGAGAGCACCCACCGCGGATCGTCGGGCACCACCGCCATCTCCGGCGAGTCCCAGTCGATGTCGATGTAGGGGTCGAAGTTGCGGTGGACCGATGCCGACGACAGGTCGTCGAGCACCTGCGTGTAGTCGTCGTCGGCGCCGGATGGGTCCCGGTCGGGTACGTACTGCTGTCCGATGCGGTCGATAGCGTTCGTCATGGCTGCGGGTCCTTCGGTTGTCCGGATTCCGGTTGTCCGGATTCCAGCTGTTCGGATCCTCGGTGCGATACGTGGCACGGGGCCGACGGATCGGTCGATGTCTGAGAAACTAGTTCGACGGACAGTTATCTGTCAACACTCAATGTCACAATTCGTGATGGCACTGCGTGCCGCCATCGACGCCCGGCTCTGGGTCAGGATGGTTGCAT
Organism: Gordonia prachuapensis; assembly: GCF_036350515.1. Taxonomy (NCBI): domain Bacteria; kingdom Bacillati; phylum Actinomycetota; class Actinomycetes; order Mycobacteriales; family Gordoniaceae; genus Gordonia; species Gordonia prachuapensis. The sequence goes on from NZ_JAZDUE010000011.1 coordinate 157,754, forward strand.
GGAGAAGGTTCTGCTCGCGATCATCGCGGTTCTGGGGATCGCGGCGGCCCAGGTCCTCGGCCCGCGGCTGCGCGTGGCGCCACCGTTGCTCCTGATCGTCGTTGGGGCGGTCGTGGGCGTGCTGCCGTTCGTCCCCGAGATCGCGGTCGACCCGGAATGGATTCTTGTCGGTGTGCTGCCGCCGCTGCTGTATTCGGCGGCGGTGTCGATGCCCACGATGGATTTCCGGCGAGATTTCACCGCGATCAGCGCCTTGTCGGTGGTGCTCGTCGTCATCAGTTCGGTGGTCCTCGGCTTCTTCTTCGCATGGGTCCTGCCCGGCGTCGGCATCGCCACCGGTATCGCCCTCGGGGCGATCGTGTCACCGACGGACGCAGTAGCCACCTCCATCGCCAAGAGGTTCGGTGTCCCCGGACGGGTCATCGCGATCCTGGAGGGCGAGAGTCTGTTCAACGACGCCACCGCGCTGGTGCTGCTCCGCGCCGCGGTCGCGGCGACGGCCGCCGGATTCTCGATCGGGTACGTCGCGGTCAGCTTCCTCTGGGCGGTCGCCGCGGCCGTGGCCATCGGGGCCGTCGTCGGCTGGGGCAATCTGTGGGTACGTCGGCGTGTCGGCGATGCGACGGTGAACACCGCCATCTCCTTCACCGTTCCCTATCTCGCCTATCTGCCGGCCGAGGAACTCGGCGCGTCCGGTCTCGTCGCCGCGGTGACCGCCGGGTTGATCACCGGGGCCGGCGCAGTGCGCTACCTATCGCCCCGACACCGGGTCTCTGACGCACAGAACTGGCGGACCGTCGAGTTGCTTGCCGAGGGCGGTGTGTTCCTGCTGATGGGTCTCGAACTGTGGGGCCTCCTGGTCGACGTTCGTGATGATCACGGAGGAATTGCGACCGCGGTCTGGATCGGCCTGGCGGCCCTTGCGCTGACCATCGTGGTCCGCGCCGTCTATGTGACGCCGCTGATCCTGTGGCTGGATCGGGTGTCTCGTCGGGGGAGCGCCATGCGGCCGTACCTCGAAGACATGAATGCGACCGTTGCGGAGAAGTCGCGGCGCGCGCAGAAGCACGCCCAGTCGACGGGAAGTAGCGCCCAGTCGACGGGAAGTGGCACCCAGTCGACGGGAAGTGGCGCACAGTCGACGGAGAACGGCGCCCAGTCGACGGGGGATGGTGCCCGGCCGAGGCCCGCGCTGAGTCTCAGCCGCAAGAAGCGCACCCGGTCTCGGAGGGAGCAGGTCTCGACCGCGGCGTTTGCCGCGAACCCCGAACGCGTACAGCGGGTCCGGAACCGGATCTCGCGTCGGATCGCCGACATCGACTACTACACAAGGGCTCCGATGGGTCCCAAGGAGGGCTCGATCATCGTCTGGGCGGGGATGCGCGGCGTGGTCACGCTGGCCGCGGCCCAGACGTTGCCGGCCGACACGCCGTCGCGATCCCTCGTCGTACTCATCGCGTTCGTCGTGGCGGCCGCATCGCTGATCGTGCAGGGCGGCACTCTCGGCTGGATCATCCGTCGCCTGCGTCTGGCCGACATCTCCGACGATCGAGCAGCCGAACGCGCGCGCCTGCATGCCGAAATGGCCCGAACGGCGTCGGAGACCCTCGCGGCGTCCGATGTCGCCCAGCGCTACCCGTGGATCAGGGAACGCATCGAGCGAATGGAGCGCGAGGCGGACTCCGACGACACCGTCATCGGCACCAACCTGGCGTTTCGTCAGGCGTTCGAACACACCCGCCGCGCGATCATCGATGCACAACGAGAAGCGTTGCTACGCATGCGCGATGCCGGTACGTACCATTCTGCTCTGCTCAGTAGCGAACTGGCTCAGCTCGATGCCGAGGAGATCAGTCTGGACATGCGCGTGGACGGGAAGTGATCGGGAGTCAGCGTCGGGAGTCGTAGGGCAGCAATGCCATCTCGCGTGCATTGCGGATGGCGGTGGCCACCTGACGCTGTTCCTGAGGTGACAGGCCGGTGACGCGGCGACTGCGGATGCGTCCCTTGTCGGACAGGAACTGGCGGAGCAGCGCGACGTCCTTGTAGTCGACGGGATTGTTCCCGTCGACGCGGACGCCGGATGCGGTCAACAGGTTGCGCGCACGCTTCGGCGGGACCTCTCTGCGAGTACGAGTCGGTTTGCGGGCCATGGACTTTCCTCTCTGGTCGACGGTCTACCAGCTGGACTTCTGGATGCCGGGCAGCTCACCGCGATGCGCGAGTTCCCGGAAGCGGACGCGTGACAAACCGGCTTTGCCGATGTAGCCGCGGGGTCGTCCGTCGACGGCATCGCGGTTGCGGAGGCGGGTGGGACTCGCGTCGCGCGGCAGCCGCTGCAGCCGGCGTTGGGCGTCGGCCTGCTGCTGCGGGGTCGACGTCGGCGCGGCGATGATGCGTTTGAGCTCGGCGCGGGACGCGGCGTGCTTGGCCACCATCTCGCGCCGGTGCTCGTTGCGGATGATCTTGGCTTTCTTGGCCATCAGCGGTCCTCTCGGAAGTCGACGTGGCGCCTGACGACCGGGTCGTACTTGCGGAGCACCATGCGGTCGGGGTCGTTGCGGCGATTCTTGCGGGTCACGTAGGTGTATCCGGTGCCTGCGGTTGAACGCAGCTTGATGATCGGACGGATCTCGTTGCGGGCCATCAGACTTTCTCTCCACGTGCGCGGATCGTCGCGAGCACGGACTCGATGCCGAGCTTGTCGATGGTCTTGATTCCCTTCGCGCTCACACGAAGTGTCACGTACCGGCCCTCACCGGGGACGTAGTAGCGCCGCCGTTGGATGTTGGGGTTCCAACGCCGCGACGTGCGTTTGTGCGAGTGGGACACCTGCTTTCCGAAGCCGGGCTCACGACCCGTCACCTGACACCGTTGAGACATGCGCACCTCCTTATTGAAAACGATTGGCTTTAGTGCGGCTGTAAAGGTACCGTCGGATTCGCTCAAATGGAAATTGATGTCAACAAGGTGGTGGACGGTGAACGACGCAGGAGAAGGCCGGCGGTCCCGTGAGGACGTGGGACGCGACGATCGGACGCCGGTTGTCCTGGTGACCGGCCTGGACTCGGCGGCGGTCGGACGGGTGGGTGATGCACTCGTGGGTGACGACGCGTCGTCGGGGACGGTTCTCGTGCACCACGACCTCACGCACGTCGGCGACGGTAGGGTCTCCCGGCGGATGAGCTGGGTCGATCCCGATGGCCGCCGGCGTGACCGGACGCTGGGCATCGAACTCGCCCACGGGTGCGTGTCGTGCACTTTGCGCGAGGATCTCCTGCCGCTGCTGCGGCGTTTGCATCGCCGGTCGACGGTGCGGCGGATCGTGGTGACGCTGGACCCGATCCTCGAGCCCGAACGCATCGCGTGGGCGATCGAGGAGGTGATCGTCGAGGACATGCCCGGTTTCGTCGACGGCACCGCCTCCCGCGACGTCCGGATCGATGCGACGATCGCCTGTGTCGCAGAACAGGACTGGCTCGAATCCGCGACTGGCGACGGCAGTCTGGCGGAGGCGGGATTCCTGCACGTCGACGATGACCGCACCTTGGCTCAGGTGGCGGTCGGCCAGGTCTCGTTCGCCGATGCGCTCGTGGTCGCCGGCTGCGACCCGGCGCTGCGCGACGCGTGGGAGTCCGCCCGTCTCACCGCCGTCCTGAAACGCCTGGCGCCGCACGCGCCGATCATGATGGAACTGCCCCAGCGGCCGATGACGTCCGTCCTGGTCGAGCGTCTGCTCGCCGCGGTGGCGCCGACGGCACGTCGAGGACGCATCGACGCGCCGCACGACCCGTTACTGCGAGGCGAGCCGCCTTTGGACGCCGACTGCGGCGTGTCCTGGGTGGAGTTCCACTCGGACCGGCCGATGCACCCGGAGCGGCTGCATGACGCCATCGACGCGTTGCTCGACGGCGTGGTGTGCGCGCGGGGCCGGATCTGGCTCGCGACCCAGCATGAGGAGGCGCTGTGGCTCGAGTCGGCCGGAGGCGCACTGCAGGTCGCGGCGGGCGGTCGTTGGCTGGCGGCGATGGACGAGTCGCAGCTGGCGCAGATCTCACACGAGCGCCGAGCGATGGGTGCGCTGCGATGGGATGAGGAGTACGGCGACCGACACACGTCGCTGGTGGCGCTCGTTCACCGCGCGGAGGCCTCCGACATCCAGGAGGCGCTTCGCGCCGCGTGCCTCAACGAGATCGAATTCGCTGCCGGACAGGAGTTCTGGGCGAGCTTCGAGGATCCGTTCGGTCTCTTTCACGCCGACCCGTGCGACGATCTCGACCCGCCCGGGGTGGAGACCGTCGACGCTCTGCAGATCATCGACAACCCCGACCACCGAGAGGCCTGACCATGAAGAAGGACATCCACCCCGACTACCACGTCGTCATCATTCGCGATGCGTCGACGGGTTCACAGTTCCTGACGCGATCCACCGCGACCTCCGACGACTCGGTCGAATGGAGCGACGGCAACACCTATCCGCGGATCACCGTGGACGTGACGAGTGAGTCCCACCCGTTCTACACCGGTGTGGCGCGTGTCCGAGACGTCGCCGGGCGTGTGGAGAAGTTCAATCGCCGCTATCCGAACATGCGCCGCTGAACGGTCCGTCGGGTGTTTCGGCTCACGACGACAGAACCGGACCGATTCCCGACAAGAAGAAGATGAACATCGCCAGCAGGAACCAGGAGGCGCCCTGCCAGATCTGCCAGCGCCCGTTGCCCCGCCAGTTCCGGTAGGTCCGCCACAGCGCGGCCAGCGCGCCGATCAGGACGACGATCGGCGCCGCCACGATCAAGGCCACCCGGACGCCGCCATCGGACATCCCTGCGATCCACAGAATGACAAGCGCCGCAGCGATTGTCACCATGCCGTGGATGACCGCCTGCCGTAGCTCGGGAGCCCGGCCCACGGGTACGCGGTGTTCGGTCGTGTCGTGTTCCTGATTGATCATGTTCACCTCGACTCCACCCTACTCGGTGCGAATACGGCTGTGACCGGGACCTTTTGCTCATTGCCGGGTCGGCATCACGAGGGCAGGATGAAGATGAGGAGCAGAAGACCGAGACGAGTGAGGAGTGGGATCGAGATGAGCGCGATTCTCGTCGGTGTGGACGGATCGGATGCCTCGGACGCGGCTGTGCGTTGGGCTGCCCGAGCTGCGGTGACCGAAGGGGTCGACCTCAAGTTGGTCGGCGTGTACGACATCAGCACCAGTAATTACGCGCCGGGGCTGATCATCCCGCAGGACGTCGTCGACGCGATCAAGCAGGACGCCGTCGACGCGGTGCACGCGGCTGCCGAACTCGCCAAGCAGACCGCACCGGACGTGACGCTGCACACCTCGACCGCCGAAGGTGACGCCGCGCGTGCGCTGCTCGAACTCGGCAAGGACGCGGGCACCATCGTGCTCGGCACCCGCGGGCTCGGGTCGATCAAGGGCCTCTTCCTGGGGTCGGTCAGCATCAGCGTCGCCGCGCATTTCCACGGCCGCGTCGTGGTCGTCGCGGGTTCGGGTGGCGACGGACCGGTGGTGGTGGGCGTCGACGACTCGCCTGTCAGTGATGCCGCGGTGGCCGAGGCGTTCCGCCAGGCGGCGCTGCGCAATGCGAAGCTGGTCGCCGTGCACACCTGGACGCCTCTCGACGTCGACGCCCTGCACGGATACGGCATCGAGCCGGCCGAGGTGACCCGGATGTCTGGTGACGCCGTGGAGGCGGTCGCCGAGCGGCTGGCCGGCTACAGCGCCGATCACCCCGACGTCGTCGTCGAACGCGTCGTCATCCCAGAGGAGCCGGCCAAGGCCATTCTCGATGCGGCCGACGACGCCCAGCTGATCGTGGTCGGCAGCCGCGGACGCGGCGGCTTCACCGGACTGTTGCTCGGTTCGACCAGCCAGAAGATCCTGCACCAGGCGGAATGCCCGGTCATGGTGGTGCGGGAGTGAGCTGAGCGAGGTGGTGGGGCGCCCCTTCGTGACGACCCTCCGCAGGCTCCGGGTCTCCTCAGGGATCGGGTGGTGACGACCCTCCGCAGGCTCAGGGATCGGGTGGTGACTCAGGGTGGTGACGACTAGCGAGTTCAAGTTCGCTTGAAGTCGCCTACCATGGTGGCGTGACGCTGAAGAAGCTCGAACTGTCCGTCGGTGAACTCGCGCAACGCGCGGGGATCGCGCCGTCGGCGGTGCGCTTCTACGAGGATCAGGGGTTGATCTTCAGTCGGCGGACTTCCGGCAATCAGCGGCGGTATCACCGCGCGATGCTGCGTCGGGTCGCGTTCATCCGGGCATCGCAGACCGCGGGTATCCCGCTTGCGGTGATCGCCGACGTGCTGTCCGAACTCGGTGACCATGAGTCTCCGCCGAAGTCGATGTGGGAGGCCGCGTCCAAACGATGGATCGACGACCTCAACAACCGCATCGCCCTGCTGGAGAACATGCGCGACATGATCGGGTCGTGCGTGGGCTGCGGCTGTCTCTCGCTGGGGGAGTGTCATCTGCTCAACCCGGGTGATGAGATGAACAAACTCGGCCCGGGGCCGCGCCGGCTCATGCGCGACTGATCTGCCCGCCCGGTCTCGCGACCGCCCACGGCGAGTGTGTCGGGCAGGGTGGATAGGCTCGGGTCATCATGGGGACAGACGGCGAATCGATGAGACGGACATCGTGAGGCAGATCCCTCGCGGGATCTGGGTCCTGCTGGCGGCCAACGTCGTCATCGCACTCGGATACGGACTGATCGCCCCGGCGTTGCCCGCATTCGCCCGCAGCTTCAACGTCAGTTTCACCGCGGCATCGGCCGTCGTGTCCGCCTTTGCCGTGATGCGACTGCTCTTCGCGCCCGCGACCGGCCGGCTGGTCACGATCTTCGGGGAACGGCGGATCTACCTCATTGGTCTGCTCGTCGTGGCGGGCAGCACCTTCGCCTGCGCCTTCGCGCAGGGCTACTGGCAGCTGCTGCTGTTCCGGGCCGCCGGCGGCGTCGGGTCCACCATGTTCACCGTCTCCGCGATGGCGTTGCTGATCCGCATGGCGCCCGCCGAGATCCGCGGGCGGGTGTCGGGATTCTTCTCCGCGGGCTTTCTCATCGGCAGCATCACCGGGCCGCTGATCGGCAGTGCCCTGGTCGGTTTCGGCCTCCGGATGCCGTTCGTCGTCTACTCGATCGCACTCCTGATCGCCGCCGCGGTGGTCGCGACCCAATTGCGCGACCAGGGCGGACGCCCCGACCCGACCGCGGGGACGCAGGCCGGGGTGATTCCGTTCCGTATCGCAGTGCGCAACAGCACCTACCGGGCCATCCTCACATCCAACTTCACACAGGGCTGGTCGTCGATGGGTGTTCGGGTCGCCGTGGTCCCCCTGTTCATCACCGACGGACTCGACGAGGGCCCGGCGATGGCGGGCATCGCGCTGGCGGTCTACGCGGCGGGCAATGTCGCGGCCATCGTGGTGGCCGGGAGACTGTCGGATTCCTATGGGCGACGACGGGTGATGTTGCCGGGACTCGCGATCGCCGCGGTGTCCACCGCAGTCCTGGGGCTCGCAACGAACTTCGTGGTGGTGCTGCTGCTCTGTGTGGTCGCGGGTATCGGATCCGGTCTGTTCGCCCCGACCCATCAGGCGGCGCTGGCCGACGTCCTGGGCAACCGGCAGCAGGGCGGATCGGCGCTCGCCGCGTACGGCATGTCGTCGGACCTCGGTGCGGTCAGCGGGCCGGTGGTGGTCGGCTTCGTCGCCGACCGGGCCGGATTCGGGTGGGCCTTCACGCTCACCGGAATCGTGGCCGCGGTGGCGTTGGCGATGTGGTCGTTCGCCGCCGAAACGGCTCCTGCAGTGGTCGGTGGTGGCCCGCACCTCACCGAGGTGGATCGCGACACGACCGAGCCGGACTGAACGACAACGCGGGTGCGATCCACGCGAACCGACTACCGTTGGCCCATGGGCTCTGCTGCGGCGGGATATTCGCTCGGATCGACGTCCGAGGTGGGTCGGCTGCGTGCCGTCATGCTGCATCGTCCCGGCGACGAACTCCGACGTCTCACCCCGCGTAACAATGATCAGTTGCTGTTCGACGGACTCCCCTGGGTGCAGCGGGCGCAGGAAGAGCACGACGCCTTCGCGGATGTGTTGCGCGACAAAGGAGTCGACGTCTACCTACTCGGTGACCTGCTCACCGAGACCATCGAACACAGCGGCGCCGCCCGCATCCAGGGAATCGGTGCGGCGGTCAGTCCACGTCGACTCGGCACCCACCTCGCCGGCGACCTCGCCGGTCATCTGCGCTCGCTCCCGGCTGCCGAGCTCGCCCACGTGCTGATGGCGGGGATGACCTTCGACGAACTGACGCTGACACCGGCCGCCGCGTCGTCGTCGCTGGTGCGCCGCATGCACCACGGACCCGAGTTCGCGATCGAGCCGTTGCCGAATCTGCTGTTCACCCGCGACAGTTCGTTCTGGATCGGCCCGAAGTTCGCCATCACCTCGCTCGCCTTGCCGGCTCGGGTTCGGGAGACGTCGCTGACCGACCTGATCTATGCGCATCACCCGCGTTTCATCGGTGCCCGCCGCGCCTACGAATCCCAGGTGGCACCGGTGGAAGGCGGCGACGTGCTGTTGCTCGCACCGGGCGTCGTCGCCGTCGGGGTGGGTGAGCGCACCACGCCCGCCGGGGCGGAAGCGCTGGCGCGCAGCCTGTTCGACGACGGCCTGGCGCACGCGGTGCTCGCTGTGCCGATCGAGCAGGCGCGTGCGTTCATGCATCTCGACACGGTCTGCACGATGGTCGACGTCGACGCCGTGGTGATGTATCCGAACATCGCCGAGACGATGTCGGCGTTCACTCTGCGAAAAGTGGACGACGGTGTGTCGGTGACGGGTTCACGCCCGTTCGTCGATGCGGCGGCCGAGGCGATGCAGATCGAGAAACTCCGTGTCATCGACACCGGCCTCGATCCGATCACCGCCGAACGCGAGCAGTGGGACGACGGGAACAACACCCTCGCACTCGCGCCGGGTGTGGTGGTGTCCTACAACCGGAATGTGGAGACCAACCGCCGGTTGCGCGATTCGGGCATCGAGGTGCTCGAGATCGAGGGACGCGAACTCGGTTCCGGGCGCGGTGGGCCCCGATGCATGTCCTGCCCGTTGGCGAGGGACGAACTCTGACACCCGGACACGCTGTCGACCTGGCCGGTCTGCTCACCCTCGACGCCGATGGACCGCCGCCGTTCGAACAGGTGCGCAGCGGGATCATCGACCTCGTCCGACGCGGCGAACTACTGGTGGGCCAACGCATCCCGACGGTCCGCCAACTGGCCGCCGACCTCGACATCGCGCCGAACACGGTGGCCCGCAGTTACCGGGAACTGGAGGCGGCGGGCGTCATCGAGACCCGCGGGCGGCACGGCTCGTTCATCAAGGCAGGCCGCGATGCGGCGCTCGACCATGCCCAGCAGGCGACCGTCGATCACGTCGCGGCCTTGCGCACGTTAGGAATCGACGACGACACCATCGTCGCCCTGGTGCGGCAGGTGATCGGGGCCTGACGGGCGTCACCCAACTCGGTCACCCCCAACTCGGAAGCCAGATCTGCTGCTGCCACTGGGCGGGTGAGATCGGACTCGCCGTGAGGATCGGCCACAACCAGATGAAGTTGACCACCACGAGCGCCACGTAGATGGCGACCGCGAGAATCGCGAGAGCGTGGCGCTCCGGTCGGGAGCGCGCGGCTCGACCCGCGGCCCGCAACACGTCACCACACACCAGGGCCAGCCCCATGACCAGGAACGGCGCCATGACCGTGGCGTAGAAGAAGTACATCTGGCGGTCCAGATCGGCGAACCAGGGCAGAATCCCGGCCAGGTAGCCGGTTCCCACGGCGGCATATCGCCAGTCGCGGCGCACGATCCACGACCAGAGTGCCCACGCGACCATCGGTAGCGCCAACCACCACATCGCGGGCGAGCCGATCAGCATCTGCGCCCGGACACACTCCCCGGCACCGCACTGGTCCGGGCCGTTCTCGATGGCGTACAGCATCGGGCGCAGGCTCATCGGCCACGTCCACGGCTTGGACTCCCACGGATGCTGATTGCCCGCCGAGTTGGTCAGCCCGGAATGGAACTCCAGGATTCCCGACTCGTAGAACCAGAACGACCGGAACACACCCGGGACCCACGCGAACGGTCCGCCCACGCCGATCTGGTTGCCCACCTCGTAGCGGTAGACGGCGGTCTCACTGGTGAACCACGGGATGAAGGTGGCGAAGTAGATGACCACCGGCATCACCCCGAGGCTCATCCCGGCCGGCAGCAGATCGCGTCGCAATGTCCCCAGCCACGGCCGGCGGACGTGGTACGCCTTGCGGGCGGCGACATCGAAACCGACCGCGAGCAGCGCGAAGAAGATCACGAAGTAGGCGCCCGACCATTTGGTGCCGCACGCCAGACCGAGCATCACGCCGGCCGTGAAGCGGTACCAGCGAAAGCCCAGCCGCGGCCCGAAGTCGCTGTCGCCGATCCGTCCTTCCACGTACACGCGGTGCATCCGGGCACGAACCTGATCGCGGTCGGCGATCAACGCTGCGAACGCCGCCACCACGAAGGCCGCCTGGAAGATGTCGAGCATCCCCATCCGGGACTGGACGAACAGCACACCGTCGCAGATCGCGAACACCCCGGCGATCGCGCCGACCAGTGTGGAGCGCGTCATCCGACGCACCGCGCAGTAGATCATCACAACGATTGCGATGCCCGCTATCGCCGGGGTGATCCGCCAGCCGACCGGGCCGTAGCCGAACATCGCCTCACCCGCGGCCAGGAGCCATTTTCCGACCGGCGGGTGGACGACCAGGCCGTATGCGGGATTGTCCTCGATCCAGTTCCCGCCGGTGAGAACCTGCCATCCCTGGGGCACGTAGTGCTTCTCGTCGAAGACGGGGGTGCCCTGGTCGGTGGGGCGGGTGAGCCCCCACAGGCGAGTCGCGGTCGCGATCGCGGCGATCACGAGCCCGACGAGCAGGCCGCGGAACCTGTCGGCGGGCCCGAACACGGGGTTCGGGATCTCCGGTGCCGGCGACGTACCCAGATCCTCGGCGCGACCACGATCGGCCCCTGCCGGGAGATCGTCCCCTGACGGTGGTCGGTCGAGGACGGCGGAGTCGGTCACCCGATCGATCGTAGTTGGCCCTCGTAAGCTGATTGACGATGAACTCGTCACGACCGCCCGTCGAGGCAACGGCGCACCCGGCAGGCCGCGAGACAGCGGGGTGCCTCGTACTCGCGGCGACTCCCATGGGGCAGTCCGACGACGCCTCGCCGCGCCTACGGGCCGCCCTGGCTTCCGCCGACATCGTCGCCGCCGAGGACACCCGCCGGGCGCGGGGTCTCGCCGCGTCCCTGGAGGTGGTGATCGGTGGCAAGCTCTTGAGCTACTACGACCAGGTCGAGGCGTCCCGCACGCCCGGCCTGGTGGACGCGATCTCCGACGGAGCCACCGTCCTGCTCATCACCGACGCCGGGATGCCGTCGGTGAGCGACCCGGGCTTCAAACTGGTCGCCGCGTGCGCCGACGCCGGGCTGAGGGTGACATGCCTGCCGGGTCCCTCCGCGGTGACGACCGCGCTCGCGGTGTCCGCGCTGCCGTCCGAGCGCTTCTGTTTCGACGGGTTCGCGCCGCGCCGGCCCGGTCCGCGTCGCGACTGGCTGGCCGGACTCGTCGACCAGCCCCGCACCACGGTCTTCTTCGAGTCACCTCACCGGCTCGCCGACACCCTGGCGGCCGCCGCCGAGGTGTTGGGGGCCGACCGGCGGGCGGCGGTGTGCCGGGAACTGACCAAGACCTATGAGGAGGTCCGCCGCGGAACCCTCGCCGAACTCGCCGCGTGGGCGGCCGACGGTGTGCGCGGGGAGATCACCGTCGTCGTCGCCGGACAGACCCCCCGAACAGCGGACGCCGAGGACCTCGTCGAGGAGGTCGAGCGCCTGGTTGCAGACGGGATGGGGCTCAAGGACGCATGTGCACAGGTGACACGGGACGGCGGTGCTTCCCGACGAGAGGTCTATCAAGCGGTGCTGGCGCGGCGTCGGGAGCAGCCGGACCGATGAGGTCCGGTGCGTCGCCGGCCAGATGGTCGGCGGCGACGTGCAGCGTCACGCCGGGCGCGAGTCGATAGGGCCGACTGGTGATCAGCGCGCCCACCGCACGCCGGAGCCGCGACATCTCGGCGCGCACCGTCACCACGTGACCGGCGTCGCCGAAGATGAGCCGACTGAGACGTGCCGACGTGAGTCCCGCGTCGGACGCCTCGGCCAGGAGCAGCAGGATCTGGGCGTGACGCCGGGTGAGCACCGTTCGCCATTCGTCGCCGTCCCCGTCGACCGTCAGGGAAGGTTCACCGCGCAGGTCGAGCTCGGCGACGATCGGATTCGCCGGTCCGACCCGCCGCAGCAGCCAGCCGACGCCCACCGGTTGCGCGACGCAACTGCCGATCCCGGGGACGAACTGCGGGGTGCCCTCCACCGGGGCGGCAACCGCGGTCGGGGCAGTGCAGCCGCGGCTGTCGGCCACCCATCCGTCGCGGTCCACCAGCAGTGCCGGACCGCGGATTCCGGTGAGACTGGGTCCGGCGCTGCGTCGCAACTCGGCCAGCGATCGTGCGTGGGCGGCGGCGATCTCGTGCTCTCCCAGGGCGGCCATGCTCGTCGCGAACGCCGTCGACGACGGTTGCACCGCGGACGCCGGGCCGGACAGGCCGACGATGCCGGTGAGGGCGCCGGTGCGCGGATCGTGGATCGGTGCGGCGGCGCAGTACAGCGAGTGCAGCGCGTGGTTGTAGTGCTCGGTCCCGACGACTCGCGTCGACCGATGGTCGGTCATGACCAGGCTGACCGCGGTGGTGGCGGTCGACGCCTCGTCCCACCTGCTGCCCTCGATGAGTTCGAGTGTGTCCGCGACCTCGAGCCAGCGCTGCGTCCCGCCGCGCCACAGCAGCACGCCGTCGGAGTCGAAGACTCCCATCATCAGCTCGGAATCGTCGGTCGTGTCGGCGAACACCCGTTGCAGGCGTTCGGCACTGTCGCCGAGCGGATTGCTGTCTCGCCTGATGTCGATCTCGGCCGCATCGAGATGAAACGGTGCGTGCCTGTCGGCGGCTGCTCCCGCGTCACTGGCGCGCTGCCAGGACGCCAGGACCTCGGTGCGCTCGGTCGGTGCAGGCAGCTCGGCTGTGACCTCGATTGCGGACCGATCACCCCGACTGCAGACCGATCCGGAGCCTTCCGTACCTGGAAGTATGGATCGTCGCATCCTCCGATGTTACCCCAGAACGCCCGAATCGCCGGATCGACCATTCGAACTACCCCTGACGCCGACGATGCTCGCGGCCTTGTCGAGGCATTCCTGCCATTCGCGGTCGGGGTCGGAATCGATCGTGATCCCGCCGCCGACGCCGAGCGTCGCGGCGCCAGACGGGGTCAGGGTGACCGTGCGGATGGCGACGTTGAGATCGAGCGCACGACCGGGTCCGGCCATGCCGATGGCGCCGCAGTACACGCCGCGGGAGTGCTCCTCCCAGTCGCCCAGCAGCTCCATCGCCCGAAGTTTCGGCGTTCCGGTGACCGACGCGGGCGGGAAGGTTGCCCGCAGCATCTCGGTGTTGCCGACGGTGGGGTCGACGATCGCCTCGACCCGCGAGACCAGATGCCACACACCGGGGGCGGGCACCACCGACAGCAGGTCCGCGACGCGAACCGACCCGGTGCGCGCCAGCCGGCCGAGGTCGTTGCGGACCAGGTCGACGATCATCACGTTCTCGGCGACGTCCTTGGTCGAGGCGGTCAGCAGTTCTGGTGGGGCATCGGCAGGCAACGTTCCCTTGATCGGTGCCGACGACACGAGATTGCCGGTCCGGCGCAGGAACGACTCCGGTGAGAAGCTGGCCACCGAACCCCAGTCACCTTGCAAGAAGGCCGATTTCGCCGGCAGTGTGCGTCCGGTGATGTCGCCGAAGAACTCGAGTGGCTCGCCGCTGATCGTCCCGTCGAACCGGGTGCACAGACAGGCCTGATACACCTCGCCCGCCCGGATCGCGGCCAGACACTTCTCGATCGCGGCCAGATGCGGCTCGCGGCGCGGTTCCCGCCAACTCGCGGTCCACGACGCCGAACCCGGCGGGGCGGGCTCCTCGAGCGCGCGCTGAATCCATGGTGCGCAACCGGATCCGTCGACGTGCCGGTGACTCCAGTGCCCGTCGCGCAGCACCAGGATCTCGTCGGTGAGCCCGCCGACGGCAGGCGGCAGGGGTGCTTCGCCGGCGCGCACCGGGAAACCGAGGTAGCCGAACCAGTACCGATCCGGGTCGTCGGGCGGCGCGAAACCGGGCCGGAGCCGGATCGACGGTGCTATGACGGCATCGGCGTCCCACCAGTCGCCGACCAGGGCGGCCGGCGGCGGCAGACCGGCCGCGACGGTGTGGGCGTGCAGGGCACGCAGGACGTCGAGCGCCGGCGCGGTCACGCCTCGTGGCGGGGGAAGACCGGCGACGGCTTGGGCAGAGCGGTACCGGCGACGAGACGGTCGTCGACCGCGGTGAACTGACGACGCTCGGGATCGACGGCGAGCAGGTCGAGCAGTCGGCCCGTCGCGGTGGGCATGACCGGCTGCGAGAGCAGTGCGACCACCCGGACCACCTCGGCGCACACGTACAGCACGGTCGCGGTGCGGTCGAGGTCGGTCTTCGCGAGCTTCCACGGTTCCTGCGCCGAGATGTAGCGGTTGGTCGCGGCGAGCACCGACCAGAGGGCCTCGAGTCCGAGGTGGATCTGCTGTGCGTCGAAGTGGTCGCGCACGCGGGGGAGCAGTCCGGCGGCCTGCGCGAGGAGGGCGTCGTCCTCGGCGGTCACATCGCCGGCCGTGGGGACGACACCGTCGAAGTACTTGCCGATCATCGACAGGGTGCGCTGGGCGAGGTTGCCGAACTCGTTGGCGAGGTCGGCGTTGATCCGGCTGATGATCGCCTCGGTCGAGTACGACCCGTCCTGCCCGTAGGAGACCTCGCGCAGGAAGAAGTAGCGGACCGGGTCGAGGCCGAACTCGTCGATCAGCACGTCCGGGTCGACGACGTTGCCGACGGACTTGCTCATCTTCTCCCCGCGGTTGAACAGGAATCCGTGCGCGAACACACGTTTCGGCAGCTCGATGCCGGCGCTCATCAGGAAGGCCGGCCAGTAGACGCAGTGGAACCGGATGATGTCCTTGCCGATGATGTGCAGATCGGCCGGCCAGTAGCGTTCGAAGGTCGTGGTGTCGTCGGGGAAGCCGATCCCGGTCAGATAATTGGTGAGCGCGTCCACCCACACGTACATGACGTGCTCGGGGTGGCCGGGGACCGGGACGCCCCAGTCGAAGGTGGTGCGCGAGATCGACAGGTCGGTGAGCCCGCCCTTGATGAAGCTGACGATCTCGTTGCGCCGGACGTCCGGGCCCAGGTACTCCGGATGGGTCTCGAACAGTTCGAGCAGCTTGTCCTGGTAGGCGGACAGCCGGAAGAAGTAGGTCTGTTCCTCGGTCCACGTCACCACGTGGCCGGTGTCGGAGGCGACCCGGTTGCCGTCGGCATCGACGGAGGTGTCGGCCTCGGCGTAGAAGGTCTCGTCGCGGACGTCGTACCACCCGGAGTACGTGTCCAGGTAGATGTCGCCGGCGTCGGACATGCGCTGCCAGATCGCCTCCGACGCCCGCTTGTGATCGGCGTCGCTGGTACGGATGAAGCGATCGAAGCTCGACCCGAGCCGCACCTGCAACGCCTGGAAGCGGTCCGAGTTCCGGTTGGCGAGGTCGGCGGTGTCGACGCCCTCGGCGACCGCGGTCTGCTGCATCTTCTGACCGTGCACGTCGGTGCCGGTGAGGAAACGCACGTCGTACCCGTCGAGTCGCTTGAACCGCGCGAGGGCGTCGGCCGAGATGTATTCGTAGGCATGGCCGATGTGCGGTGCCCCGTTCGGGTAGGCGATGGCCGTGGTGATGTAGTACGGCTCGCCTGCGCCGTGCGAGGCGTGATCAGCGGATTCGGTGCGGGTCGGGTCCGTCATGGTGCCGCCAAGGATACTTGGCCGGGATGATCAGTCGATCCGGCGGTAGGGCTCGCAGCCGGGCGGCGCCTTCGGCGCGTCCCGCTTCCGGATCTCCGGGATCTGCTTGGTGACCGGATGTGAGTCGTCGAGGGTGAACTTCTCACCGTGGTGGGCGAGGTCGATCGACGGACCCTCGAGCAGCCGGTAGGTGGCCGACTCCCGGTCGATCGCGACGACCACCTTCGATTCGCGGACCATGATGCGGAACGACAGATAGGTGAGCCGGCTCGGGAGGCGCGGTGCGAACGTGATCTGGCCGCCGAAGTCGCGCATCCCCCCGAATCCCGCCACCAGGTCGGTCCACGCGCCGGCGAGCGCCGCGATGTGCAGACCGCTCGACACGTTGCTGTGCAGGTCGTGCAGGTCGGTGAAGACCGACTCGCACATGAGGTCGTAGGACAGATCGAGGTATCCGACCTCGGCGGCGACGACCGCCTCACAGCACGCCGACAACGACGAGTCCCGCACGGTCAGCGGGTAGTAGTAGTCGAAGTTGCGCAGCTTCTGTTCCGGGGTGAACGAGGATCCGAACATGTACATCGCGAAGACGAGGTCGGCCTGTTTGACCACCTGCTTGCGGTACAGGTCGTAGTAGGGATAGTTCAGCAGCAGCGGGTAGCGACCCACCGACGACTCGAAGTCCCATGCCCCGAGGAGGGTGAAGGACTCGCACTGCTGGTGGACACCGAGCGCGTCGTCGAACGGGATCGACATGTCGTCGGCGCACGACTCCCAGTGCGCCGCCTCGGCGTCGGTGACGCCGAGCTCACGGGCCAGGTCGGGGCGGCGGTGCACCGCCGTGACCGCATCGCGAAGATTCTGCTGCGCAGCGAGATTGGTGAACACATTGTTGTTCACCACGGCCGTGTACTCGTCGGGGCCGGTGACCCCGTCGATGCGGAACTTGCCGTTCACGTCGTGGTGGCCGAGGCCGGCGAAGAGTCGTGCGGTCTCGACGAGCAGCTCGACGCCGCACTCGGTTTCGAACTGTTCGTCGTCGGTGGCGCGCAGATATCGGGCGGTGGCGTTGGCGATGTCGGCGCTGACGTGGACACCGGCGGTACCCGCGGGCCAGTAGCCGGAGCATTCGTCGCCGTTGATGGACCGCCAGGGGAACATGGCACCCCGCTGGCCGAGTTCGGTGGCGCGGCTCTTGGCCTTGTCCATCGTCGCATGGCGCCAGCGCAGTTCCTCGCCCGCGGCCGCGGGCACGGTGTAGGTCAGCATCGGCAGGATGAAACTCTCGGTGTCCCAGAAGGTGTGGCCGTCGTAGCCCGGGCCGGTCAGACCTTTCGCGGGGATCGCGCGCGACTGACCTCGGGCACCCGCCTGCAGGACGTGGAACAACGCGAACCGGACCGCCTGCTGCAGCTCCGGGTCGCCGTCGAGTTCGACGTCGGCGTGGCGCCAGAAATCTTCCAGGTAGTTGATCTGGTCGGCTTTCAGTGCCTCCCAACCGGTTTCCATCGCCATCGCCAACGCGGCGTCGACCTGGGCGCGCAACGCGTCCACCGAGCGGCGCGCCGACCACCCGTACCCCATGTACTTGGTCAACGAGAGCTTGGTGCCCTGTGGCACGTTCGCCGCGACGGTGAGCCGGGCGAGGTCGGCGTCTGCGCGGATGAATGCGTCGGCCTTGTCCGGGAATTCGATCTCGTGGTCCATGCCCGCCGCGATGTGCAGGCCCGATTTCTTGGTGTGATGGACCAGCATGCCCCAGTAGTTGCGGCAGGTCGCGAGATCCGAGACCAGGGGCGAGTCCAGCGCGGCCGCCAGACGCGGGTCGTTGCCGGGCGCGGGTACCGGTTCGTTGGCCAGCAGGTCCGACTGCAGTACCAGCTTCATGTCCTCGCCGACGGGTTCCACCTCGTAGTGGATCGCGGCGATGGTCCGTTTGGTGAACGACACCAGTCGCTCGGAACGGATTCGGACGGTGCGACCGGTCGGCGAGGTCCACAGGGTGTGCCGCCGCAGCGTTCCGGTCCGGAAGTCGAGCACCCGTTCGTGCTCCACCGTGCGGCCGTAGCGCAGGTCCATCGGCTCGTCCTCGACGAGGAGCCGGATGATCTTGCCGTCGGTCACGTTGACCACCGTCTGCCCGGATTCCGGGTAGCCGTAGCCGCTTTCGGCATACGGCAGGCCACGCAGCTCGTAGAAGCCGTTGAGATAAGTTCCGGGATGATCGATCGGCTCGCCCTCTTCGAACGAGCCGCGTAGCCCGATGTGACCGTTGGACAACGCGAAGAGGGTCTCGGTCCGCCCGAGCATGTCGACGTCGACGCCGCGCCAGCGCAGTTGCCACGGATGGATGTCGAAGCCGTGGTCGGCCGTCCCCGGGCTCATGCGGACACCAACTCGTCGAGATCGTTGACGACGAGATCCGCACCCGCAGCGCGCATCGCGTCCGCCTGGCCACCGCCGACGCGATCGATGGCCACGACGTAGCCGAACTTCCCGGCGACCGCGGCCTCGACACCCGAGATCGCATCCTCGAACACGGCAGCGCTGTCGGGGGCCACCCCCATCAGTTGGGCGCCCAGCAGAAACGAGTCCGGCGCGGGTTTGCCCCGTAGCCCGCGGTCGACGATGTCGAGCCCGTCCACCCGCGCTTCCACATATTTGGTCAGATCGGCCGCATCCAGCACTGCTGCTCCGTTCTTCGACGACGTCACGACCGCGATGCGCAGGCCGGAGTCCTTGGCGGCGTCGAGGTATCGCACCGACCCGGGATACGGATCGACACCCTGTGCGTCGAGGGTCGCGACGAATTGCGCGTTCTTCCCGGAGCCGATGGCGGTGACGGTTTCCGGGTCGACGTCGTCGATCTGACGTGAGTGCAGGAATGCGCGCACACCGTCGTCGCGGGGCCGGCCGTCGACGAAATCGAGATAGTCCTGTTCGGTGAACGGGACCCAGTTCTGGGGATCCCGTTCGGAGAGGTACGCATCGAACGCCTGCTTCCACGCGTTGCGATGGAGGACGGCGGTCGACGTCAACACGCCGTCGAGATCGAAGAGGGCGACCGAAATGGCTTCTGGCAATCCCAACACACCCCGAACGCTACCTGCCCGAGCGGCTACTGGCGCGCCATGCGCGGGTATTCGACGACGCCGCAGCGACGGGTCGGTTCACGCGGAGGACGGGGTCGCGTCCGCCTCCGCGTCGTCCCAGAATCCGATGGACTCCAGGCGTGACATCAGGCGGTCGCGGGCGTCCGCGAACTGGGTGTGGATCTCGTCGCGGATCGCTCGTGCGTCGCCCGTCCGCAGATATCCGATGAGGCGCCGATGACTGGCCACCGCCTCACGACCCCACTCCGGATCCCGGGCGTACAGGTCATACGGGTTGTACTTGCTGGCCGAGAAGACGAACCACGCGAGTTTCTTGCTGTTGGCGGCGATGTTGACCTGCCGGTGGAACGCGTACTCGCGGTTGAGCACCTGGGCGTCGTCCTCGCCCTCGACCGCGGCCTCGAGCGCATCGACGATGGTCTGCATCTTGGCCAGGTGTGTGCCGAGTTCCGGGTTGTCGACGGCGTGGGTGGCCAGTCGCGCGGAGAGTTCGCCTTGCATCCAGAAGATGTCGACGATGTCGCCGCGGCTGAGCGGCTCGACGATGAATCCCCGATGGGGGGAGGACCGCACGAGTCCTTCGCCGCGCAGCGTCACCAGGGCCTCGCGCACCGGGGTCACGCTGCACCCCAGGGCAGATGCGGTGTCATCGAGTCGGATGTATTCGCCCGGGCGGAGACCGCCGGTCATGATGCGGTTGCGCAGGTAGTCGGCGACCTCGTCGGTGAGCTGCGTGCGGCGCAGCGAGACGCGGCTCATGCCGGACCCGGTCCGTCGAGGTGATCGTCGTGCACAGTCGTTCTCTTTCACTTGTGATGTGGCATCGCGCACCGTCGCGTGCGACGGGCAGGCCATCGCGGGCCAGACGACGCCGCCGCATCAACCGTACTTTCCTGGCCGTGTGTGGGCGACCATCCCGGTCAGTGGCGGTCGCGCCGCCGCCCTGATCGGTCCGGACCGACACCGGTGCGCCGCGAGGTCACACGATGGCCCGGTCGTGCTTCATGCGGTACCGCAGATCGCGTACCAGCATGCGGCTGCTCCCGAACCGGATCGACTTCGGCATCCCCTTGTTGACGCCGGAGACGAGCCGGAACAGACGCTCGAAGCGCCGTTGGTCCTTGCCGGTCCACTCGAGACCCAGCTGGTCACGGAACAGCGGCGGCAGGGTGCCGATGGTCAGGAAGCGGAGCAGATTGTGGAACGGAAGCCGGATGAGTGGATTGATCATCCTCAGGTCGACGAGGTCGTTGAGGAAATCCGAGGTCCGTTCGTCGATCACGACACGCTCGCAGGCGATGTTCCAGAATCGGTCGAACTCCGCGCGTGTCGCGGGCCACATGTCCTCGGGCACCTGCAGCGTGGTGCCGAGGGTCTTGGCGGACTGGTAGAACTCGTCGGCGTCGGCGGGACTCATGACGCCGTGGAGCAGTTGATGGGTGTCCTCGATACCGACGAACAGGCATGCGGCAACCCACATCTGCAGTTCGGGGTTGAACGCGTTGTACTTGACCGGGCTCTGTTCGTCGGACTTGACGTGGCGGTGGGCCGCATTGACCGCGTCGCGGAACGCCGCCTTCTCCGCATCGTCGCCGAGGATGGCGATCGCAAGGTACTGAGCGGTCGTCCGTGCACGTTTCCACGGGTGCGACATCAGCGCGCCGGATTCGACCTTGCTCTCCATGACCCCATAGGCGACCTCGGGCCAGCCGAGCTGCATCACCACGTTGGATGCGGCGCCCGCGAAGGCCCAGAAGTCGACCGCCTCCTGGATACGCGCCGGCTTGCGTTTGCTCGTGGTCCGCGTCCGTCGGCCCGAGATCTCGATCCGGGTCTGCGCCGTGGTCAGTTCCGGCGTCGTCTGCTCGATAGGGGGAAGGTAACTCGTGGGCATGAGTTCTCGCCTTTCCGTGGGTGATGACCGTTGACGGCTCCGAGCGTGTCACCGCGTGTGCTCCACGCAGCTCACCTGCTCGGCGGCGGGCCCCGCCCCGACCGTGGGGTCGGAGCCCGGGCCCGGGGCGGGCATCTCGAACACCATCGCATCTCCGGCTCGTGCGGCCCCCGCCCCGCACAGTCACCCCGACCGTGACTGTGATCCGCAACGCATGTTGAACGTACCGCATCTGTTTCATATATGAAATCTGAAACATGGTGGTCGGGCGCATCGGTGGGGAATTCGGTTGGTCAGACGACCTGCGGCGGCGATCATGGACCGATGACTCGGCGTTTCGCACAAGTGGATGTCTTCTCGTCGGTTCCGGTTGCCGGCAATCCGGTCGCCGTCGTGGTCGACGGGGACGGCCTGACCGACGACCAGATGGCCGCATTCGCGCGCTGGACGAATCTCTCGGAGACCACGTTCGTGCTGCCCGCGACCCATCCCGATGCCGATTACCGTCTGCGGATCTTCACGCCCGCCGGTGAGCTGCCGTTCGCCGGGCATCCCACCCTGGGTTCGGCGCACGCCTGGCTGGAGGCCGGGGGCACGGCGAAGGGGGAGCGGATCGTGCAGGAATGCGGGGTCGGCCTGGTGCCGATCCGCACCGAGGCCGGTCGGCTGTCGTTCGCCGCCCCACCGCGGACCCGCTCCGGCCCGGTCGAGGAGGCGACGGTGCTCGACGTCGCCCACGCGCTCGGACTCGACCGCGACGAGGTCGTCGCCGCGGAATGGGTTGCCAACGGTCCGGAGTGGATGGCGTTGCTGCTCAGCTCGGGTGACCGGGTCCTCGAGGTCGAACCCGACATGACCGCGCTGGGCCACCACGAGGTGGGGCTGATCGGCCCCTACTCCGGCGGACTACCCGACGAACCGCAGGTCACCTTCGAAGTACGAGCGTTCGTCCCCGGCCAGGGCATCCCGGAGGACCCGGTCACCGGCAGTCTGAATGCCGGTATCGCGGTGTGGTTACGGCAGGACGGTCGTGTCCCGGCCGCCTACGTCGCCGCCCAGGGCACCGCGCTCGGGCGATCGGGCCGGGTACACATTGCCGACGACGGGACCGACATCTGGGTGGGGGGCGTGGCCACCACGGTCATCGCTGGCACAGTGGAGCTGTGAGCGAGTCAGGGGGCACCGAAGCGGTCGCGCACGACGAGACCGAGAGCAACAAGGCGGCCCGCAAGCGTCGTCGTCGGGAGCCGCCGCCCGATCCGACGCCATTGCCCGGCCTCGTCGACGCACACACCCATCTCGCCGCGTGCGGTGGCCGCGACCCGGACGCGGTACGGGCGATCCTCGACCACGCGAGCGCGGTCGGGGTGGCGCAGGTGATCACCGTCGCCGACGACATGGTCGATGCGCGGTGGGCGATGGCGGCGGCCGACTGGGATCCGAGGGCATTCGCGGCCGTCGCGTTGCATCCCACCCATGCCGCCGAGCTCCACGACGCCGCGAAGGCCGAACTCGAGGAGATGGTCGCCGATCCGCGGGTCGTCGCCGTCGGCGAGACCGGTCTCGATCACTATTGGCCGGGCCGCTCCGAGGCGTGCGCGAGCCCCGAGACGCAGGCGGAGGCCTTCCGCTGGCACATCGATCTCGCCAAGCGGGTCGATAAACCGTTGATGATCCACAACCGTGAGGCCGACCGGGACCTGCTGGACATCCTGGCCGACGAGGGCGCGCCGGACACCGTGATCATGCACTGCTTCTCCGGTGATCAAAACGTTGCACAGGAATGCGTCGAGCGCGGATACATCCTCAGTTTCGCCGGCACGGTGAGCTTCGCGAACGCCGCAGAACTGCGTGCCGCGGCGCGGATCGTCCCGGACCACCAGATCCTGGTGGAGACCGACGCGCCGTTCCTGACCCCACATCCCTACCGCGGCCAGCCAAATCAGTCCTACTGCCTGCCGTACACCGCGCGCGCACTCGCGCAGGTCCGGGGCGTCGACGATGCGGACATGGCGCAGATCCTGGGCGACAACGCGCGCCGGGTCTACCGGTTACCTTTGCAGTAATCACGCCTGTTCGTTATCGTATTGTGATCCCGCTGCCTGGGGGCAGCGATTCCGGCCGATACGGGCAGCGCAGCAAGTGCAGGCCCTGGGGGTGTTCGGGGTCGCTGGTGATCGCAGCGCGGACGCAATTGTCCCCGACCAGGATGTTCCGTCTTGTCTGTTCTCGCCCGCATCAACAACTCGAAATCGACCCGCGCGCGGGTGGCCGTCGGAGCCGTCCTGGCCACCCTCACCGCAGGCGGCATCATGGGCATCGCCATGCACAAGAACGTTCAACTCACCATTGACGGTCATGTGCAGGAGGTGTCGACCATGGCGATGTCGGTCGACTCGGTGCTGCGTTCGCAGGGCTTCGAACCGGAGGCAGGCGACCACGTGTCGCCCTCGCTGGACTCCGGTGTCGCCGACGGCCAGAACATCACCTTCAACCGGCTCAAAGAGGTCGATCTCGAGGTCGACGGCACACTCCGCACGGTCGAGACCACCGCGATCGACGTCCACGGATTGCTGGCCGAGCACGGACTCGCCGACAGCGCCATGGAACTCAACTTCGCGGCCCGCGACGCCCTGCCGGTCGACGGCGCCTTCGTCGACGTCACCACGCCCAAGCAGGTGACCCTGGTCGACGGCGGAGACCGTTCGCGGCCGGTCATCGCGGCCAAGACGGTCGCCGACCTGCTCGAGGAAGCCGGCAACCCCCTCGCCGGCGACGACGAGGTCGTCCCGGCAGCGCAGACACCCGTCACCGAGGACATGCGGATCAAGGTGACCCGAATCCGCACCGAGGACTCCACCGTCACCGAGGACGTGGCCCCGCCGGAGATCGAGAAGAAGGACCCCACCCTGGTCCGCGACCGCAAGGTGGTGCTCAAGCCGGGCAAGCCGGGTGAGGCCCGCGTCACGTACTCGATCACGACGGTGAACGGCAAGGTCGTCAAGCGCGAGAAGATCAATTCGGAGGTGCTCACCGAACCGGTCGCGGCGACCGTTCGGATCGGCACGAAGCCGGGCGCCCCGTTCGTTCCGCACGGATCGGTGTGGGATTCGCTGGCGCAGTGCGAGGCAACCGGGAACTGGGCGATCAACACCGGCAACGGGTTCTACGGCGGCGTCCAGTTCGATCAGAACACCTGGGAGCGGTGGGGCGGTACCGAGTACGCCCCGCGCGCAGATCTCGCCACCCGTGAGGAGCAGATCGCCATCGCCAAGAAGACCCAGGCCGCTCAGGGCTGGGGCGCCTGGCCGTCCTGCTCGTCGAAGCTGGGACTCCGCTGAGCGACACACCGAACGACCCGCCGCGCCTCCTGGGACCCGCGCAGATCCGAACGCTGGCAGCAGAGATCGGCGTCCGGCCCACCAAGACCCTCGGCCAGAACTTCGTCCATGACGGCAACACGGTGCGTCGGATCGTCGCCGAGTCGGGCGTCGGACCCGACGACGTGGTCCTCGAGGTCGGGCCCGGACTGGGATCACTCACCCTGGCGTTGCTGGGTGCGGCCGGCCGGGTGATCGCGGTCGAGATCGACCCCGTCCTCGCAGCTCGGCTACCCGCCACCGTGGCGGAGTTCGCCCCGCTGCAGGCGCCACAGTTCGAGGTCGTGACGGCCGACGCGCTGTCCGTGGTGCGGTCCGACCTACCGGCCGCCCCGACGGCGCTCGTGGCGAATCTGCCCTACAACGTCGCGGTTCCTGTGCTGTTGCACCTCCTCGCCGAATTCCCCACCATCGCCACGGCTTTGGTGATGGTCCAGGCCGAGGTGGCGGACCGTCTCGCGGCCGGACCGGGTGGTCGCGTGTACGGGGTGCCGAGCGTCAAGGCCCGCTATTTCGGCACGGTCCGACGGGCCGGCTCCGTGGGACGCAACGTGTTCTGGCCAGAACCCAAGGTCGAATCCGGACTCGTCCGGATCGACCGCACCGCCACCCACTCCGCCGATCCGTCGGTCCGCGACGAGGTCTTCCGGGTCATCGACGCCGCCTTCGCCCAGCGACGCAAGACGCTGCGCTCGGCACTCGCCGGCTGGGCGGGCAGTCCCGTCGAGGCGGAACGGCGACTGCGGGCCGCCGACATCGATCCCGGTCTCCGCGGCGAGAGACTCGACGTCGACGGTTTCGTCCGGCTCGCCGCGGTCGCCCGTACCTGAGCGCCGATCCTCCCGCCGGCACCCTCTCGATTACGCTGGACTCCTGTGTCTCGAGCGTCGTTGTCGGTGGTGTCCGACTCGGTCACCGTGCGGGTGCCGGCGAAGGTCAATCTGCACCTCGGTGTGGGGCCGCTCCGCGACGACGGGTTCCACGATCTGGTGACCGTGTTCCAGGCACTGTCACTGTGCGACGACATCCGGCTGAGCCCGGCGAACGAGCTGCGCGTGACGACGCGGGGCGAGGGGGCCGCCGATGTCCCCGCCGACGCCACCAATCTCGCCGTTCGTGCGGTCAACGAGGTCGCTCGACGAGCGGACCGGCCGGCGCGGGTCGCGATCGACATCGACAAGCGGATTCCGGTGGCGGGTGGCATGGCAGGCGGCAGTGCGGACGCCGCCGGTGCGCTCGTCGGGGCGGCCGCGCTGTGGGGGCTCGACATCGACCGCGACGATCTGACCGAGATGGCCGCAGCGCTCGGCAGCGACGTCCCGTTCGCGCTGCACGGCGGCACCGCCCTGGGCACCGGCCGGGGTGAGCGGTTGATGCCCATCCTCGCGCGAGGCGAGTTCCACTGGGTGCTCGCGATCGCGCGATCCGGTCTGTCCACGCCCGCGGTGTACGGCGAACTGGATCGCCTACGGGAAAGCCGCCCCGACTCCGACATCATCACCACGCGTCCCGACGAACTGATGGCAGCGCTCACGTCGGGCGATCCCCGGGTCGTGGCGCCGCTGCTGCACAACGACCTTCAACCGGCGGCCTTGAGCCTGCAGCCCGCACTGCGGCGGACGTTGCGAGCGGGCGTCGACGCGGGTGCCCTCAACGGGATCGTCTCCGGGTCGGGGCCCACGTGTGCGTTCCTGTGCGCGGACGAGACGTCGGCGGTCAACGTCGCGGCGGAACTGTCGGGGGTCGGGGTGGCTCGTGCGGTGCGGACCGCCAGCGGTCCGGTCCCCGGCGCCCGGCTGCTGCACGACTGAACGACCGGCGATCGGGACCGGTCAGCTACCGAACACGTTGATCGCGTTGCCGTAGGCGCGCAACGACGCGATGGACCCGTTGTAACGGTTGAGATCGACCCGGGCCGGCACTCCGGGCAGCCGCCCGGAATCGGTGAACTGCCAGAACGTCCAGGTGCGCCAACCGCCAAGCGGCATCTGCGGCGCCGCGCGACCGCGGTAATCCGCGATCCACAACGGATGATCGGCGAACTCGCGCGTGCCGCCCATCGCCGTGTTCCAGAAGTTCGGGTAGGTGTACAGGATCGTCTTTCGGCCGGTGAGCGGTTCGAGCACGGCGAAGAACTCGCGGACCCACGCGGCGAGCGCGCGGGGGCCGAGCCCGCCGGAGTGCTCGAGGTCGAGGACCGGCGGCAGGTCGAGGATGCCGTTCTGCCCCAGCACGATCGTCGCGTAGAACAGGGCCTGCTCGGTGGCCGACCGGCTGGGGTCGGCGTAGTGGTAGGTGCCGCGGATGAGGCCCGCCGCGCGCATCGCCAGGCTGTCGGAGATGAAATAAGGGTTGATGTACCAGGTGGATTCGGTCGCCTTGACCATCGCCATCGGCTGTCCGGAGGCGCGGACCGCGAACCAGTTGATGCTCGCGCCGTTCGGATGCTGCCAACTCGAGACGTCGGGGCCCACCTGGGGTGCCGCCGACGACTCGGGGATCGACACCATCGCACCGGAGAGCCCGACGACGGCCGTGGCGGCCACCGTGATGATCATTCGCCGGACGATCACGGCTCGACACTAGGCGTCCGGCGGGCGCTGCGCAGACCTTCGGCGACACTCGCCCCGCCATCCATGTCCACGGCGGTGTCCGCGGTCACGCCGAGGCCCGTTGCTAGGGTTTTCCGAGTGGCACCCCCGAACCCGGTCGCGCTCATCAACGCCGACCGCATCAGCAAGAGCTACGGCGTCAAACCGCTGCTCGACGAGGTGTCGCTCGGTGTTCACGAAGGCCAGCGGATCGGCGTGGTCGGCCTCAACGGCGGCGGCAAGACGACACTGCTGGAGATCCTCGGCGGGATCACCGAACCGGACAGCGGCCGGGTGTCACACGCCGGCGGCATCCGCGTCGCCACGGTCACCCAGCGCGGCGAACTGCCCGCCGGCGCAACCGTCGCCGAGGTCGTCGTCGGCGGTCCCGATGTCGCCGTCCACGAATGGGCAGGCGATCCCCGGATCCGCGGCATCCTCACCGGTATCGGCGTCGACGAACTGCTCGACGCGCGCGTCGACGAGTTGTCGGGTGGTCAGCGGCGCCGCGTCGGACTGGCCGCGGCCCTGGTCTCCGACGCCGACCTGCTGATCCTCGACGAACCGACCAACCACCTCGACGTCGAGGGCGTGCAGTGGCTGGCCGAGCATCTGGTGTCGCGCCGCAGTGCCCTCGTGGTCGTCACGCACGACCGATGGTTCCTCGACACCGTGGCCACCCGGACGTGGGAGGTGCATTCCGGTGTCGTCGACGACTACGAAGGCGGCTACAACGATTGGATCTTCGCTCGTGCGGAACGGTCGCGCCTCGCCGATGCCGCCGAGGAGCGCCGACGTAACCTCGCGCGCAAGGAGCTCGCCTGGCTGCGGCGCGGCCCGCCCGCGCGTACGTCCAAGCCGCGCTACCGCATCGAGGCAGCCGAACGCCTGATCGCCGACGTACCGCCGCCGCGGGACACGGTGACCCTGTCCGCCTTCGCCAAACGACGACTCGGCCGTGTCGCCGTCGAACTCGAGGACGCCCGCATCGCCACGCCGGCATCCGACGTCCTGCTCGACGACCTCACGTGGCGACTCGCCCCCGGTGAACGGATCGGTCTGGTCGGCGTCAACGGATCGGGCAAGACGACTCTGTTGCGTGCGCTCGCCGGAGAGGTCGACGTCTCGCCGGGCCGCCGCATCGAGGGCACCACAGTGCAGATCGGGTGGCTGCGTCAGGAACTCGACGACCTCGACGAGAATCAACGTGTCCTCGACGCCGTCGAAGCGGTGGCAACCCGGATCATGGTGGGGGACAAGGAACTCTCCGCCTCGCAGCTTGCCGAACGCCTGGGGTTCAGCCCCGCCCGGCAGCGCACACCGATTGCCGACCTGTCCGGCGGCGAACGTCGCCGTCTGCAGATGACCTGCGTGCTGATGTCCGAACCCAACGTCCTGCTGCTCGACGAGCCGACCAACGACCTCGACATCGACACGCTGCAGCAGGTGGAAGACCTGCTCGACAGCTGGGCGGGCACGCTTGTGGTGATCAGTCACGACCGCTACCTGATCGAACGGATCTGCGACAGCACCTGGGCGTTGTTCGGGGACGGCCGACTCACCAATCTGCCGGGCGGGATCGAGCAATACCTGCAGCGTCGCCGCGACATCGCCGGCTCGCGCCAGAAGACCGGCAGTGCCGTCGGACAGTCCGCGGCGGCGGCACCCACATCCGCGACGCCGGCGCCGACGGTCAGCGCCGCCGAACACCGCGAGGCGCGCAAGGCGATGAACCGCCTGGAGCGTCAGATCGACCAGTTGGCCGCGCGAGAAGAGCGACTGCACGTCGAACTGGCCGAGGCCGCCACTGACCCGGATCGGCTCGTCGTGCTGAACACCGAACTGCGTCAAGTCGTCGCGGACAAGGAAACCGCCGAGGCGGCATGGCTGGAGTCCGCCGAGAAGGTCGAATGACCGACGCGGCGCGGCGGATCAGCGGCGGATGGCGGCGTTGACCATCGACGCGATCGCGATCGCTCCGGCCTGATTGATGTGATACGGGTAGGCGATACTGCCGTTCGACAACGAACTCTCGTACCACGGGTTGATCAGATTGCACGGGTCGTGGCCGGCCGACCGCCGGTTGGCGTCGATGAATGTTCCGTCGACCTTGGTGGTGGCGCGGCGCAGTGCGTCGCCGGCCCGATCGAACACCCGGTTCATCCACCGGACATCGGGATCACTGACCGGCACCATCGGCCAGCAACCGTGATTACCCATGAATCCGCCGATCCCCACGACGATGATCTGGGCGCGCGGTGCCTTCTTCCGGATCGCGCGCAGGGCGGGTGTCACCCGGTTCTCCATGCGGGCGATGCGCCAGCGGACCTCTTGCTCGAGCTGCGGATTGTGCCGGCACCGACGATCGTTCAGCGGAGCGGTGTTGCACCGGGAGAGGATGGCACCCCACCGCATGTCGTTGCCGCCGATGCTGACCGTGATCACCTGGGCGTCGCGCGGGACGAGGTGCAGCTGCGGGGGTTTGGCACCGACATTCGTCCGCTGCGCGGTCCGGTAGAGGTGCGGGGCCTGTGCGCCGGCGCACGAGGTGTCCACGAAGTGCCGCGGTAGGGTCATCACCGCGACGACCGCGGGATAGTTGAACGCCGAGCGTTTGCACCCGAGGAAGTAGTCGGGCGTCGGGGTGAAGAAGCCGCCGGATGCGCGCGAATCACCCATCGCGACATAGGGTCCACCGGTGTAGCGGACCGGTGTCGGTTCCGGCGCCGCGTGTGCCGACGATATTGTCGCGGCCAGCGTCACCACCGTCAGAACCGTGGTCAACGTCGCGATGATGCCGCGTCGGATGCGCGGCACTCCGACCCGAACCCGTCGAGAAGAACCCATGTGTGGCGAAACCCCCTGGATGTCCCCTGGGATTCTAGGGGACGACCCGACTCGTATGTGACGAGAGTCGCGACGTCACCACCGGTCCCTGAGCTGAGGAGCGAGGCGCCGACGCCACCACCGGTCCCTGAGGAGCGAGGCGCCGACGTCACCACCGGTCCCTGAGGAGCGAGGCGCTAGCCGAGCGTCACGAAGGGCCGCCCACCCGCAGTTCGTCACACCGGCGCGCGAAGTCGGTGATCATCGTCGCGGTCTCGGCCGGCTGGATCAGCGGGAACAGGTGACTGGCCCGTGGGATGACGTGGACTTCGGCGCGCGATGACACGGCACCGAACCGCTGCTCGTGGACCCGGAACTGATCCCATCCACCGTTGACGAAGGCGATCGGGCCGGGGTAGCGCGCGACCTCGGTGAGGGCATCGAAGTCCGCGAGCTCGGCGACGACATCGCGGATGGAGTGCAGCGCCAGACCCCCGGCCTCCATATCGCGCGCAACGCGACCGCCGACGGCGAGCCGGGTGAGTCCCTTGCTGATCGCGGCTGCCTGGCGGGGCAGGACGCTGGTCGCGGCGCCGAACGCCTGGAACGGGGCGGCGTAGAGCCGACTCGGCTGGGCCGTCGCACACATCGCGACCAGTCCGGCCACCGCCTCAGGGTGGCGCCCGGCCGTGGCCATCGCCACGTACCCGCCGAGGGACATCCCGGCAACCACCGCGGGTCTGCCGAGTTCGTCGATCGCCGCGAGAACGGTCTTCACCGCGTCGTCGATCCCGAACTTCTCGGCTGCACGTGTGCCGTGTCCGGGGAGATCCGGCGTGCTCACCGGCCTGTCGGTGATCCCGCCGGCGATGCGGTGCAGGGCCGCGCCACTGACGCGGAGTCCGTGGACCAGGACGACGGGGGTGGCGGCGGCCGGGTCATCACCGATATCGATGATTCCCCGCGCAGTGCTCGCAGGCCGTTGGTGCGCGCATGGCGGTCGGCGGCCTGGGTCGTCAGGGTTCTGCATTCTCGTCCGCTCTGTGTCAGTAACCGGTCCGCTGGCTGAAAGCAGTCTCGCAGTTTCCGATTCTGATGTCGCGTCGCTTCGGCGACGTGGGCGTGACGACGAGGTGTCGCGGCAGCCGCCCCCGGTTGTCCACAGGTCGAACGTGCGGACATCCTGCGTGACCGAACTTGTCGGTGGGTGCCGATACCTTGGTGTCACGCAATCGACCGCGCAGCCTCTGGCCCAGATGGGTGAGGATGAGCAGCACTCGGCCACCGAACTGGTCGAGGTGTTGCATCACTGCAATGCGGTGCGCGCGGCTGCCGATTATCGAATGCTGCAGGCGGCCAGCCTCATCCACGAGGAACGCGAGCAAGACCACCTGGTGCGTCTGGCGGCGGCGCTCGGGGAGGAATCCACCTCGTTGGCCGATCTGGAACGCCTGGCGGTGCGCGCCGCCGCCGGCGAGGACCCCCGCGCCCAGTACGGGCCGAACGGGCTCGAGCAGGCGGTGGCCGAGGTGGGTGCGGCCCTGACCATCCCACCGTCGCGGGCGCGAGCGTTCATCGAGGCCGGCAGTGTGCTGCGCCATCAGTTGCCGTTCACCGGTGCGACCCTGGGTGCCGGTCGTATCGATCTGCCCCGATTCCTCGTTGTCGTCAAGCGCACCAGTCTGTGCACACCCGAGAACCTGGATCTGCTCGACAAACTGATGGCCGAGGCGATCGAGACCCGTGAACCGATGTCGATGACGCGTTTCCTGGCGATGATCGACAAACTGATCGGCCAGAACGATCCGGCAGCCACCCGGCGGCGTCGTGAACTGGTCGACAAGGACCGCAACATCAGCGTCCGGCCCGACCGCCACACTCCCGGCCAGGCGCGCATCGGTGGCGCTCTGCCGGCCGATCAAGCTGCCGCTGTCGATGCCCGACTCAACGCGATGGCCGCCGCAGTCCACCCCGGCGACCCGCGCACCGCTGCGCAGCGCCGCGCCGATGCGTTGGTCGCGTTGGCCAACGGCGCCACCACTCTCACCTGCCAGTGTGAGGATTGTTGCGCGGGCAGCGACGAGATCGAGACGGGTGCAGATGAATCCACTGTCACCGATTCCGAAACCATAGAGTCCGAGGTCACCGAGACCGACACCACCGCGACGTCCGATCCGGGGGCACCTCGCCCGACGTTCCACATCGTGGTGAACCTGAGCACCTTGCTCGGCCACGACGACGACCCGGTGTTTCTCGACGGGCAGGGTGTGATCGATGCCGATACCGCGCGGGCACTGGTCGGCGAGGCGAAACGCTGCTACGTCCACCCCGACGACGCGAATGCTGCGCAGGTCGAGCGTTACGCGCCGAGCAGGAAGGTCGCCGACCTCATCCGTTCCGGCGAGCTGTGTTGCAGCTTCCCCGGCTGCAACAACCGGGCCTTTCACGCCGATGTGGATCACTCCGTCCCGCATGCCGAGGGCGGCCCGACCGATCCGCGTAACCTCAAGCCACTGTGTCGTTTTCATCATCGGATCAAGACATTCGCTGCTGGGTGGCGGGACTACCTGGATCCCCTCGGGGAGGTGTTCTTCCAATCACCCACCGGCCACACGTATCTGGGCAATGCGTTCACCGGTCGTGACCTGTTCGAATCGCTGACCCGCGCCACCCGACCACCCGACGACCCCGCGCGACAACGCATCGACACCATCCGAGCCCAACGCGGCGCGGCAGTCAAACGTGCCGACAAACGAGCGATGGAATGCTGGAACGAGCAGCACCCACCACCCTTCTGACCGGCTGGTCGGTGTTTCGTTCTATCAGCTTCTGTCCCGCTCGCCGACCGGGGCCACACCGATCTCGATGGTCCGCTCGACACCGACCGCGTCGAGGAACCCGCGGTCGTGGGACACCACCAGCAACGCGCCGGTCCACTGGCGCAGCGCATCCACGAGTTCTTCCGTGGTGTCGATGTCGAGGTTGTTGGTGGGTTCGTCGAGGATGAGCAGTTTCGGCGCGGGGTCGGCCACCAGGCTCGATGCCAGGGCGACACGCAGCCGTTCCCCGCCGGACAGGTCCGCGAGCGGGCGGTCGGCGCGCGAACCGCGGAACAGGAACCTCGCCAGGTGCGCCCGGATCTGCTGGGGGGAGAGATCGGGGTGCGCGTCGCCGATGGCGCCGGCGATCGACTGGCGCGGATCATCGAACGTGATCTGTTGGGGCACATAAGCGAACGGGACCACGATGCGACCGTCGGCGACGAGTTCCGCGATCCGGGTCGTCTTACCGGCGCCGTTGCGTCCGACGAGGGCGACGCGCGCCGGCCCGTCCACGGTGAACTCGTCGTCGACGATGACCTGCGCGTGCGAGCTCAACTCGACGGGCGGCATGCTGATCCGTGCGGTTCGGTCGTCTCGAATGTGTTCGCGCGCCGAATCCAGCCGTGCCGCAGCGGCGGTGACGTCGTCGCGGTGGGAGTTGCGCAGCTTGCCCGCCGACACCTGCGCGGCATCACGACGCAGGTGGGCGATGATCTTCGGGACGCGCTTCTCGCGTTCGGCGGTGGCCGCGGTGCGTTTGCGGCGGTCGAGTTTGATCTGCGCCTCGACCATCTCGCGACGCTGTTTGCGCAGATCTCCCGACGCGTTGGCGACCGCGGACTCGGCGGCTTCCTGTTCGGCGTCGACCGTCTCGCGGTAGTGCGAGTACGCGCCACCGAACAGGCGGAGCTCACCGCGGTACAGCTCGAGGGTGGCGTCGACCCGTTCCAGCATCTCCAGATCGTGGCTGACCACCACGACTGTGCCCGGGAACCGGTCGATCAGCTCGAAGAGTCGGGTCCGGGAGGCGGCGTCGAGGTTGTTCGTCGGTTCGTCGAGGAGCAGCACCGAGGGTTGGCGGGCCGTTGCCGCGACGATGGCGAGCAGTGTCGCCTCGCCCCCGGAGAGCGAGCCGACCCGGCGATCGAGGTCGACTGGGAGCCCGAGCGCGGACAGTTGGCCGGTAGCGCGCTCCTCGAGATCCCAGTCGTCACCGACGATCGTGAAATCGTCCGGCTCCACGGAACCTTTTTCGATGCGGCGCAACGCCTCCCGGACCTCACTCATCCCGAGGACATCGGCGATGGTGTGGTCGGGTTCGTCGTGTGGCTGTTGTGTCACATAGCCGACTTCCCCTCGGACGGACACGCTGCCCTGCCGCGGCACGAGCAGTCCGGCGACGAGCCGGAGAAGGGTGGTCTTGCCGGCGCCGTTGGCGCCGACGAGTGAGTACACGGCATCGGGGATCGTCACGGAGAGACGATCGAAGACGACCGTGCCGTCGGGCCAGCCGAACGAGACGTCGGACAGGGTGATGGCGGGGGACGGCTGCGCAGAGGATACGGACATTCATGCTCCTGAGGTGGTGGACGGACGCCTCGGCGCCTTGACGACGCGGGCGGGGTTGCCTACCTCAGTTGTGCATGACCGGTGATCACTCCTCGACGATGGGAAACTCGACCGATCCACCATAACGCGGTGTCGGTGGATCCCGCCAACAGGTTTCGCACCTCACCGAACGGCTACCGTGGCGTTCATGTCCAACATCGTCACCTCGGTCGGCAACGGAGTGGGCGAGATAGTCCTCGACCGGCCGACCGCGCTCAACGCCCTCGATCTGAGAATGATCGACGACATGTATCGCGTCCTCACCGAATGGGGTGACGACGACGCGATCGACACCGTGCTGGTGACGTCGTCGAGTGAGCGGGCCTTCTGTGCCGGCGGTGACATCCGGGCGATCCGCGAGCACGCGCTCGCCGGGGATCATGCGGCGATCAGCCGGTACTTCGCCGGCGAGTATCGCCTCGACCAACTAGTGGCCGACTATCCGAAGCCCTACGTCAGCATCATCGACGGCGCCGCGATGGGCGGCGGCCTGGGCGTCAGTGTGCACGGCGAGATCCGCGTGGTCAGCGAGCGAGCCGTGATCGCCATGCCGGAGACCGCGATCGGGTTCGTTCCCGACGTCGGGTCGACCTACTTCCTGCCGCGACTGCCCGACGGGGTCGGGATGTGGATGGGCCTGACCGGCGCGCGGGTCCACGGCGCCGACGCCGTCGACGTCGGGCTGGCAACACATTTCGTCGAATCCGCCCACATCGGTGCGGTGGCCGAGCAGATCCGCCTGGGTGCCCCGCTCATCGAGGTCCTCGGCGGTGGACCCGACCGTCCCGCATGTACGCTGCCGCTGCAGCACATCAAGGAGTACTTCGCCGACGACAACGTTCCGGGCATCGTCGGCGGACTGCGCGGGGCCGTCGGTGACGAATGGGCCGAGCAGATGGTGGCGCGGATCGACACTGCCTCGCCGACCAGTCTCGTCGTCGCCGCCGCGATGATCACCGAAGGAGCACGCTCGATGCTCGACGAATGCCTGGAACGAGAACTCCATGCGGCCGAACAGATCACGACCACGCACGACTTCGTCGAAGGCGTGCGCGCCGTACTGGTGGACAAGGACCGCGACCCGCGGTTCGATCCGCCGTCCATCGACGAGGTCGATCCCGAGCTGGTCGCGCGGATCGTCGGTCTCGGCTGACCGACGACACATCACGGGTTGAGTTCGAACCACCCCGAGATCGTGACCTCCTCTGCGGGAACCGTTGCGTCCCCGTCGGCGTCGTAGGAGACGTCGTCGTCGGGAGCGAACGGATCGGCGTCGCTCCGGGTGGCCGCGGCACACGTGAAGCTCGCCGCCGCGCCGTCGGAGGACATGGCCGAGATCTCCAGCGGACACGACGTCGAGCGGTGATGGACCCCGCCCAGCGAGACACCCACGGTCGAGTTGATCGGGCGCTCCAGCGGACCCACCCTCGGGCGGACGCCGCCGATCGGAGGCAGCACACCGCCGGTGAGATCGCCCACCAGGAACTCGATCTGGGCGCCGTCGGTGCCGGGTCCGGTGAACACGAACAGCAGACTGTCCGGTGGGACCGCCGGATTCGGATTGCCCCAGCGGGTGAATCGATAGCAGGCCGGGTCCCCACCCTCGGCCGGGGTGATTGCGGCATACATTCTGCCGGAACGGAATTCGAGTCCGTGACCGGCCCGGTCGATCCGGCCGTCGGCCGGCTCTCGGGTGCATTGCCCGGCGTCGACGCGGGCGGCCTGTGCCCGCTGGGCGGAGGCCATGGCCGACGACGCGGGCGGGTCGGTGCTGTCGGATCCGCCGCAGCCGGCCAGCAGAACCGACGTCGCCAGCGAGGCGGTGCCCGCAGCCACCCATCGTGCGGTGCGTCCCATCGATGCGTCAGTCCGCGGTGGCGACAAGGGGTTCGAGCGTCAGGTCGGGGTGTTCCTTCTGGACGAACTGCAGACGCCACTTATCGCTGAACAGCGCCAGCATCGCGCCGTCGGTGCGGGTGAACACCTCGACGCCGCGCTGACGGCCGAGCTCGACGGCGCTGTCGGCGTCGGTACGGCGGGCCAATGAGTAGCCGAGCGGTTCGATGGTGGTGTCGACGTTGAACTCGGATTTCATCCGGGCGGTGACGACCTCGAACTGCATCGGACCCACCGCGGCCAGGACCGGCGATGCGTCGCCCCGCAGGTCGTTGCGCAGGACCTGGACGACACCCTCGCTGTCGAGCTGGTCCATGGCCTTGCGGAACTGCTTGTACTTGTCGGCGGTGTTGACCCGGATCGCCGAGAAGTGTTCGGGCGCAAAGGACGGGATCGGCGGGAACTGCACCTTCGAGTCGATGAACAGCGTGTCGCCGGGCGCCAATGCCATCGCGTTGACCAGACCGACCACGTCGCCCGGGTAGGCGAGGTCGACCGTCGAACGGTCTCGGCCGAATACAGCCTGGGCGTACTTGGTGGCGAACGGTTTTCCGGTCTGCGCATGCGTCACGACCATGCCGCGTTCGAACTCGCCCGACACGATCCGCATGTAGGCCAGACGATCTCGATGACTGGTGTCCATGCCGGCCTGGACCTTGAACACGACCGCGCTGAACGGATCGGTGACCTCGCGAACCGCACCGTCGACGTCGTCGCGCCCGGCGGGTGCCGGGGCGAGTTCGACGAGTGTCTCGAGCAGTTGGCGCACACCGAAATTCAGCATCGCGGACGCAAAGATCATCGGGGAGGTCTGACCTGCGAGGAACATCTCCTGGTCGTGATCCTGTCCCATCTCACCGAGGAGTTCACTCTCCTCGAGTGCGGCGGTCCACTCGTCACCCTCACGGGACTCGGCTGCGGCGGCGTCGAGGATCTCCTCGGGCGCGACCTTCGCGCCGCCTGCCGTGCGCGTGAAACGGATGTACTGACCGGTACGACGATCCAGCAGACCGCGGAAATCGCCGGCGATGCCGACGGGGAAGTACAGCGGTGTCGGGATGAGGCCGATGCGTTCGGTGATCTCGTCGATGAGTTCCAGCGGTGTCTGGCCCGGGCGGTCCCACTTGTTGATCACCGTGATGATCGGGATGCCGCGATGGCGGCAGACCTGGAACAGCTTGAGGGTCTGCGGCTCGAGGCCCTTGGCGGCGTCGATCAGCATGACGGCCGCGTCGACTGCCGTCAGCACCCGATAGGTGTCCTCGGAGAAGTCGGCGTGACCGGGGGTGTCGACCAGGTTGATCACGTTGGGGACGTCGTCGTCGGCGACCTCGGCCGCATAGTTGAACTGCAGTGCTGTCGAACTGACGGAGATGCCGCGCGCCTTCTCCATCTCCATCCAGTCCGAGACCGTCGACTTACGCCCGGCCTTGCCATGGATGGCGCCCGCCTCGCTGATCATGCGGGCGTGCAGCGCCAACGCCTCGGTCATCGTCGACTTACCGGCGTCGGGATGACTGATGATGGCGAAGGTGCGTCGCCGCTTCACCTCGCGGGACACGGTGGCAGCGTCAGAACTCACCCGACGAGGCTACCGTCCGTGCTGATCACCGGGCAAAATCAGCCGGAACCGGAAAAATGCACCGAGACGGAGTCGCGCCTACTCGAACGGAACCGGAGGCATCTTGACGACCTGCGCGGCGTAGCTCAGGCCGGCGCCGTAGCCGAGGAGCAGAGCGGTGTCACCCGGCTTGGCGGCACCCGTGGACAGCAGCTCCTCCATGGCGAGCGGGATCGACGCTGCGGAGGTGTTGCCGGTGTGTTCGATGTCGTTGGCGACGGGGACGCCTTCGCGCAGGTGCAGGGTCTTGGCGAGCAGGTCGTTGATGCGGGTGTTGGCCTGGTGCGGGACGAAGACGTCGACGTCCTCGGAACCGATCTTCGCGGCCTCGAGGGCACGCTGCGCGACCTTGCCCATCTCGAAGGCGGCCCAGCGGAACACCGCGGTGCCCTGCAGCCGCACGTACGGCCGCTGCACCCGATCGCCGTCGAGGAAGGTCACCCAGTCGATGTCCTGGCGAATAGCGTCGAACTGCGAACCGTCGCTGCCCCAGATGACCGGTCCGAGCTGCTGATCCTCGGTCGGGCCCACCACCACGGCACCGGCGCCGTCGCCGAAGATGAAGCAGTTGCTGCGATCGGTCATGTCGAGGGTGACCGAGAGCTGCTCCGCGCCGATGACCAGCACGTGGGTGGCGCTTCCGCCGCGAACCATGTCCGAGGCCAGCGCCATGCCGTAGCCGAAGCCGGCGCAACCGACGGTCACGTCGAAGGCCGGGACCCCGTTGGCGCCCAGTTCGGTCGCGACCTTGGTGGCGCCCGCCGGCGTCAACAGCAGGTGGGTGTTGGTGGCGAGGATGACCGCATCGATGTCGGAGCCGGACAGCAACGCGTTGGCGATCGCGGTTCGGCCCGCATGGACGGCCATCTCGGTGACGTCCTCGTCGCGCCGGGCGAACCGACGGGTCTTGATGCCCGTTCGTGTGTAGATCCACTCGTCCGACGAGTCGATGTGCTCGCAGATCTCGTCGTTGGTGACGACCCGTTCGGGTCGATAGGCGCCGATACCGAGCATGCCGATGTTGTTGACCCCGGCGGTGTCCGCGATGACAGCCATGCGTGTCCCTTTCCCTATGCGACCCGCCATAGACGGTCTCACATCCGCGCCGTACTCGGAAGTAGGCCCCGGACGATCGGATGACCGGTCGGGAGTCGCCTCGATGATTCCGTCGGCCGCAGCGGTGTGAACGAGGACAGCAGTTGACCGTTATTCGATGGACTCTTAGTGGGCAATCAGATCGAATACGGGGTGGCGTCGTCGGATTTCGTCGCCGACCACCGATAAGCGTAGTGACCACAGGTGTGCCTGGCACGCCTGACCGGGATCGAGACGAGGAGACGCGATGATCCACGCACGGGGTTTGGTCCAGACTTTCCAGACGGGCCGTGGCAGACAGAAACGTGAGGTCAGGGCCGTCGACGGCGTCGACCTCGACATCGCCGAAGGTGAGGTGGTGGGGTTTCTCGGCCCGAACGGGGCAGGGAAGACCACGACCCTGCGGATGTTGACAACCCTGCTGCGACCCACTGCCGGCACCGCGACGGTGAACGGCTACGACGTGGTTCGCGAGTCGGTGATGGTGCGGCGCAGCATCGGGTACGTCTCGCAGGCGGGCGGGACGTTCAGCCAGGCCCAGGCCGGGGATGAGGTGGTCGATCACGGCATGCTCTACGGCATGTCGCGATCGCGGGCGACGACGCGGGGCAAGGAACTCTTCACCCAGCTGCAACTCGACGGGCTGTGGGAGCGCATGCCCAAGAACATGTCCGGCGGCCAGAAGCGGCGGCTCGACATCGTGATGGGCCTCGTCCACGATCCGACCCTGGTGTTCCTCGACGAACCGACCACCGGTCTGGACCCGCAGGCCCGGGCGAACCTGTGGGATCACATCCGGCGACTGCGCACCGACAACGGTGCCACGGTCTTCCTCACCACCCACTACCTCGACGAGGCCGACGAACTCTCCGACCGGATCCTGATCATCGACAATGGCCGCATCGTCGCGGCCGACACCCCCGACAACCTCAAGGCGCAGGTGTCCGGCGACCTGGTCGACCTCGAGATCTCCGACAACGCGGTCGTGTCGGTGTCGTCGGAGAAGCTCGCGACGATCGCCACCGAGGTCGAGACCGACGGGCGACACGTCCGCGGGCGCGTCCGTCGCGCCGGCCGCGAGGTACCCGGATTGCTCCGCGACCTGGATGCCGCCGGTGTCTCGCTCGATTCCATCGAGGTCATCCGGCCCACGCTCGACGACGTGTTCCTCACCCTCACCGGCCGGTCGCTGCGTGATGCGCAGGACGAACAGTCCACCGACGACGACGTGGTCGTCGAACAAGTTCCAGCACAGGGGGTCTCGCAGTCATGACATTTGTACGTGAGAGCAACATCGTGTTCCGGCGGCAGATCCGGATGAATCTCCGGAACCCGGCGTGGGTGCTGATCGGTGTGATGCAGCCGGTCCTCTACCTCGTCCTGTTCGGACCGCTGCTCACCCCGCTGGTGAGTCAGTTCCCCGGTGGCGCCGACAACGCCTACACGTTCCTGGTGCCCGGGCTCTTGGTGCAGTTGGGCATCTTCGGTGCGTTCTTCGCAGGGTTCAGCCTGATCGGCGAGTGGCGTGAGGGGGTCATCGAGGCCGAACGGGTCACACCTGCAAGCCGCACCGCGCTGCTCACCGGTCGGCTCATGCGTGACGTCCTGCAGCTGTTCGTGCAGGCCGTCATCCTGGTGGTGCTCGGTCTGCTGATGGGGATGCGCGGATCGTTCGTCGGCATCGTCGTCGGCATAGTGATCACCATGATCGTCGGCGGGGCGTGTGCCGCCGCGTCGAATGCGTTGGCGCTCACCACGAAGAGTGAAGACGTGATGGCTCCGGTGATCAACATGATCATGATGCCGGTGCTGCTGTTGTCGGGAATCCTGCTGCCGATGACCCTCGGCCCGACCTGGCTGCAACGACTGAGTGACTTCATGCCGTTCCGCTGGATCGTCGACGGCGTCCGTGACTCGTTCGCCGGAGACATCGTGTCGTCCAACGTCTTCTGGGGACTCGTCACCGCCGTCATCCTCGGGGCGCTCGGAACCTGGTGGGGCACCGCGGTGTTCCGTAAGGAGAATGCGTAGGTCCCCGCATCCGTCGGTTGAGTAGCCGCGCGAGGGTGCCCATATTCGTTGGTTGAGTAGCCGCGCGAACGAAGTGAGCCGGCGTATCGAAACCTTTTCGGCTGAAGGGGATCTCGATACGCCCTCCGCTAGCGCTCCGAGCTACTCGATCAACGGAAAGGTCGCCGGGCTACTCGATCGGCGGAAGGGATTCGCCGCGCTACTCGTCGAAACTGGTCTCGTTCGGCGCCGGCGGCAGCGTCACGACAGCCCCGGCATAGCTGAGTCCGGCGCCGAAACCGAGGAGCAGAGCGGTCTGGCCGCCCTTGGCCTTTCCGGTCGCGAGCATCTCCTCCATGGCGAGCGGGATCGACGCCGCCGACGTGTTCCCGGTGTTCTCGATGTCGTTCGCCATCGGGATCTCGTCGGCGAGCCCGAGGTTCTTCTTCATCAGTTCGTTGATCCGGGCGTTGGCCTGGTGGGGGACGAACACTTCGATGCCCTCGATGCCGACGCCGGAGGTCTCCAGCACCGTGGTCAAGGCCTTCGGCAAGGTGATCGCGGCCCAGCGGAACACGCGCGGCCCCTGCATCGTGACGACCATCCGGCCGACCGGATCGGTCGCGGGGTCCTTGTGCTGATACTCCTGCGCGCGGTCCATGTACTCAGGGATGTCGTAGTTCTGGCCGATGGCCTCGGCGTTCTCGCCGTCGCTGCCCCAGACGGTGGGGGAGATGCCGTTGGCGTCGCTGGGTCCGACCACCACCGCGCCCGCTCCGTCGCCGAAGATGAAGGCGGTGTCGCGGTCGGTCGGCTCCATCACCACCGACATCGTCTCGACACCGACGACGAGAACGTACTCCGCCGAACCGGCACGCACCGTGTCGGCGGCGATGCCGAGGCCGTAGCCGAATCCGCCGCAGCCCGCGGCGACGTCGTAGGCGGGGATGCCGTTGAGCCCGATGTCGAAAGCGACGATCGGCCCGCCGTGCGGGATCTTGGTCTTCCAGCTGTTCGTCGCCAGGATGAGAGCGCCGATCTTCTCCTTGGGCACCCCGGAGTTCCGGATCGCCCGCTCCGCAGCGGACGCGGCCATCGATCGGGCCGACTCGTCGCCGCTGATCCAGCGGCGGTTACGGATGCCGCTGCGCTCGAAGATCCATTCGTCCGAGGAGTCGAGAACCTCGCACACCTCGTCGTTGGACACCAGGCGGCGTGGGCGGTACGCGCCGATGCCCAGCATCGCGACATTCTGATGTCCGGTGTTCGCCGCAATCCCCACGATGACTCCGTTCCTCGTCGATCGGACTGTGCGATTGTAGGCGCTGCCCGATCAGAGCGGCCAGAACACCGGGATCAACAGCACAGCGATGACCAGCCAGCACACCATGACGACCGATCCGAGCCGCCAGTAGTCCCCGAATCGGTAGCCGCCGGGGTTCATCACGATCATGTTGGCCGGGGTGGCGATGGGGGTGAGCACCGCTGCGGCGGCGGCAGTGCACACCAGCATCAGGATGGGCATCGGGTCGACGCCGATGTCGGCGGCCGCGGCGAGCGCGATTGGGATCACGATCAGCGTCGTGGCGGCGTTGCTGATGAACTGGCCCAGCAGCGCGGTCAGCAGGAACAGCACGATCAACAGCAGATAGGCGCTGCGGTCGGCCACCAGGTTGACGATGGGTTCGGCGATCATCTCCGCGCCGCCGCTGTCGGTGATCGCGGTGGACATGGGGATCAGCGCGGCGATCAGCACGACGGTCGGCCAGGAGATGGCGCGGTAGGCCTGTTCCGACGTGACCACCTTCGTCACGACCATCGCCACCGCGCCGAGCAGGCCCGCGACCACCGGTGCCACCACACCGGATGCCAGCAGCGCGATCATCGCCACGAGAATGATGCCGGCGCGGGGTGCACTGTGACCGAGAGCGACGGTTTGCCGGCGCAGCTGTTCCGATGAGCCCACCACGAGGACCTGAGAGTTCTCGGACAGCGCATCGATCGCGCGCCACGGTCCGTGCACCAGCATTGTGTCGCCCTCGACGAGTTCGACCGCCCGGTGCCCGACGTCCTTGTTGCGGCGACGGATCGACATCACCAGCAGACCGTCTTCCGGGCGGACCATGCCTGGGCACACGGTGGCGCCGATCCATTCCGACCGTGGTGGGACGACGATCTCGCTGACGCCGGCGTCGCGGTCGACGAGCCGGCCGCCCTGGGCATGACGACCGGCGACGTCCTCGACGGTGAGGTCGTGCGCGCGGGCGTACTCGTCGACCGCGGTCCCGGATCCGGAGACCACCAGCACGTCGCCGTCCCGGAGCTTCTGGCCCGACTCGAGTAGCCCGGCACCCAGGCCGCCCTGCGCGGCGATCGACACCACCCCGGTGTCGGACGAGACGACCTCGCGCGGGTCCGCACCCACACAGGACGATTCGGCGCCGACGTGCAGCCGGTAGATGCGCTGACCGAGTCCGTAGTGGTCGACGACGGTGCCGAGGTAGTTGCTGAAATCGGCCGGGAGCGTAGTGGACTGCCGCTCCGGCAGCAACCGGTCGCCCAACAGCGCGATCACACCGAAGGTGACGATGAGCAGCGGGACACCGATGAAGCCGAACTCGAAGTAGCCGAAGCCGTCGCCGGTGGCATCACGGGCCGCATCGTTGACGATGACGTTCACCGGACTCCCGCTCAGTGTCAGCATCGATCCGGCGCTGCAGGCGTAGGCGAGCGGGATGAGCACCTTGGACGGCAACATCCCGGCGTGGCGGGCCACGGCGACGGTCACCGGGACCAGCGCAGCGGCGGCCCCGTTGATGGTGATCAGTGCGGCCAGGATGGCCGAGAGGACGGCGATGGCGGCCAGCACCCGAACGCGCCCGGTTCCGGCCAGCCGGGTCAGGAGTTGGCCGGCCCACGCGGTGATCCCGGAGGCCTCGAGACCCTCGCTCACGACGAAGAGTGCCGCGATGAACACGATGACGCTCTGTCCCAGACCGGCTGTCAGGCCGTCGAGGTCGATCAGGCCGAAGAAGTACAACGCCAGCGCGGAGGCGATGG
This sequence comes from Gordonia prachuapensis, assembly GCF_036350515.1. Taxonomy (NCBI): domain Bacteria; kingdom Bacillati; phylum Actinomycetota; class Actinomycetes; order Mycobacteriales; family Gordoniaceae; genus Gordonia; species Gordonia prachuapensis. The sequence continues at coordinate 201,756 of NZ_JAZDUE010000011.1, forward strand.
CCACCACACCGACCGGCAGTCGATTCCAGACGAAGGCGACGATGGTGACCGCGAGGATGATCAGGCTCAACGTGGCGTCGGACACCGTCTCATCGTTGCATCACCGCATCGCCCGCGCAGTCGATGTCACCGCTCAGGTCAGGACGGCCGAGGCGGCCTCACCAGGCGTGGACGGTGTTCTGCGCCGACTCCAGCCCGTCGGAGACGAGGAGTTCGGTGGCGTCGGCGCCGTGCCCGATCAGCAGTTCGACCTCGGTGCGTGCGGCCGAGGGAAAGGGTTTGAGCACGAAGTCGGCCGGGTCCTGGCGGCCGGGGGGCCGGCCGATGCCCAGCCTTACCCGCAGGTAGTCACGCGAACCGATCGACTGACTGATCGACCGGAGACCGTTGTGGCCGCCTTCGCCGCCGCCGCGCTTGAGGCGGACCGACCCGAAGTCGATGTCGAGTTCGTCGTGCAGGACGATCAGGTCCTCGGGGCCCACGGAGTAGAACTTGGCGAGCGGTCCGATCTGACGGCCGGACTCATTCATGTAGCAGCGCGGCTTGGCGACGAG